>JBEBHT010000070.1:0-13603 GCA_040081135.1 Lacibacter sp.
CCTGCATATTGAAATGAGGATTCTGTAAATTCATTCAGCAGGTTAGATTGTTGTTCCATAAATTATTGATTTATTTATAAAGCTTTAAAATAATAAACAATTTCCGTATTAAATTTTCTGTTCAATAAAAAACCGCTGCTGATGCAACGGTTTTTTATTTATTGATTCCTTTTTTTTATTACCATCCAAGTATCCATGCAAAGATGAGCGGCGCAACAATTGTTGCATCACTTTCAACAATGAACTTGGGTGTATTGATATCTAATTTACCCCAGGTGATTTTTTCGTTCGGTACTGCACCACTGTATGAACCATAAGAAGTAGTTGAATCAGAGATCTGGCAGAAATAACTCCAGAAAGGAACATCATGCCATTCAAGATCCTGGTACATCATGGGCACTACACAGATGGGGAAATCGCCTGCAATACCACCACCAATCTGGAAAAAGCCAACACCTTTACCGGCACTGTTTGCCCTGTACCATTCTGTAAGCCACACCATATATTCAATACCGCTTTTAACCGTACTTGCTTTTAATTCGCCTTTAATCACATAGCTGGCGAAGATGTTTCCGGTTGTACTGTCTTCCCAACCCGGAACTACAATGGGAATGTTTTTTTCTGCAGCTGCAATGATCCAGCTGTTTTTTGGATCAATTTCATAATACTGTTCCAGTTCACCGCTTAACACTGTTTTATATAAAAATTCATGCGGAAAATAACGTTCGCCTTTTGCTTCTGCATCATTCCATTGCTTTACTAAATGTTTCTGTAAACGACGGAAGGCTTCTTCTTCAGGGATGCAGGTATCTGTTACACGGTTGAAATGATTTTCCAGCAGATCCCACTCATCCTGCGGGGTAAGATCACGGTAGTTGGGTACACGTTTGTAATGACTGTGTGCCACAAGGTTCATGACATCTTCTTCCAGGTTGGCACCTGTACAACTGATGATCTGCACTTTATCCTGGCGGATCATTTCTGCAAGGCTTAATCCCAACTCGGCTGTACTCATGGCACCTCCAAGAGTGATCATCATTTTACCACCTTCATTCAAATGTGTTTCATATCCTTTTGCTGCGTCAACCAATGCCGCTGCATTAAAGTGGCGGTAATGATGCTGTACAAATTGTGAAACCGGACCTTTACTCATGTTCTTTCGATTTTATTTTGAGCAGCAAAAGTAAATATTTAAACCGTTGTATTGAGTTGCTGTTTTTACAGATACGGACTTTTAAGAGCCTGTTACAACAAAAAGCCCCAACCGGTTGGTTGGGGCTGTCCAAAACAATCTATGGAGGTGTTTATCGCTTTTTCTTTTTGTCGAGCTTCACAGCTTCTCCTGTGCTGGAAAGACTGTAGGTAATTTTTGCTTTTTCATTTTCTGTTTTTACCAGGTAGTAAAAAACACCTTCCTTGCTGACTTCCTCAATACTTACAATTTTTGCCTGGGCTGAAAGCTCTTCCAGTTTCTTTGCTGCGAGTAAAGTCATTTGCCTGGGTTTTACATAGCGCTGCACGGCTTTAAATTCACCATTCTCTGAGTACCAGGCACGCATCGTTTCATTGTTCAGTTTAAAAGTTACAATGTACAGGTCTTCAACATTTGTCCACTGCGGATCAGTTGCGCCGGCAAATTCTTTTTCAAATGCTGCTGTTGCTTTAGCATTTTCAGCGGGAGAGGGCGAAGCCCATGTGCCTGCAGCGATGACAACTGCAGCGAATAATACAAACATCTTTTTCATAAATAAATTTTTAAGGTTTAATGAATCATGATTTTCAACAACTGAAAACCGAATGATGCTGTAAAACTATTTTTTCGGGAACTGCCGTGCAAGTGAATCATGACAAAAGGCTGTTAACATACCGGTCATATTGATGAGCGGATGCAACATTTGTAACAACCTGTTTGCGAAAGACAAAAAGTCAATGCAGCAAAGGGTTTCAGCCTGTCTTAAGAAAATGATAAAAGTCGATTGACTAAATGAGTGGCAAAACCAGTAGTGATAAGCGGAGCAGAGTAAAGACTTACTCTGCTGCTTTACAGTTTTGCAGCCAGTCTTTTATTCCCTGTACAATTTTATCCGCCATTTGTTTTCTGTACTCCGGTGTAAGTACATTCATTTCATCTTCGGGGTTACTGACGAATAATGCTTCAACCAGTACGTTCGGGCATTCGGTTATTCCATTTAAGATAAAATTGAAATTACCAACATTGCCGAACTCCTTTAATCCCATGCCCAGCATTTGTGTAAGGATTGTTTGTGTGAACGGACGATAGCCAATGTGTTTATAATAAGTGCTTACACCCTTGATACGGATTGGATCTGCAGCACTGTTTAAATGAATACTTAAAAGCAGATCAGGTTTTTTTTCTTTGTAGAATGTAAGACGATCATGATTATCATAAGTGGTATCTTTTGTTCTTGTCATGATTACGGTTGCACCTTCTGCTTCCAATGCCTGCTGTAATTCTTTTGCAATAAGAAGGGTCATATCTTTTTCCATTACTCCTGTTAATCCAAAAGCTCCTTTGTTAGTACCGCCATGACCTGCATCAACTCCAATTACAAGCTTACTTAATGAAAGTTCCTGCGGTTGACGTTTTACCCTGATCACTAAATTATTTCCATTGTAATAAATGCTGTGACCCCAATGCTGTGTATGATTTAATTCAATTGTGATACGAAAAACATCTTCATCAATTTGAGTGGAGTAAATATTTTTGATTTCTTTTACCGAGCTCATCTGTGTTAACCAGTTGGTGTTGGAGGTTGCGCCAAATACATCTATACTAATTTTTGATGGATTGATTTCCTGGATTACCTGGTAAGGTAAACGATCGTATAAAATCAGTGATACATAATCAAAAGTACTGTCGCCCCATACACGCATGCTACCGGTAAGAGATGCTGGAGAAAAACTTCCGTTCTGTACCACATCGACATATTCCTCTTCAATATATGCCTGCCTGTTTTTACTCAGCTGTACACAATATTTATTCCCCACTTTGCTTACTGCATAGAGTTTCACCAATGAATCGAGATAACCCATTTTTGCTCCACCTAAACGATCTTCACCAAGACCCAGTAATAAATAAGGCAGTTTTCCTTTTGTTTGCAAGATCAAAGGTTGAGGCATCAGTGCAAATACATTTTTAGCTGATGCTTCGATCAACTGCTCATCCTTTGTTTGAATAACTGCTTTCAGTTTTGCTTTTGTTTCTGTAAACAAAGCATCTTTTTCTTTTACAACATATTCAGCCTTATAAATACCCCTGATACCTGTTGAATCTTTTACAGGAACTTCCATCAGTTCAAATCCATTTTCCAGTTTCACTACAGAACCCGGTAAGGTTTTGATGGTCATCTTTAAACGGTCACCAGCTTTCAGCAACAAATCGCCCTGTGGTTCAATGCGCCAGTACTCAACATTACTTGTTGTTACTTCTTTTTCTTTTGCAGGAAGCTTGTAATTATAAAACAGTTTCTGTGTTACTTTAAATCCTTTTGGATCAACAGCAGTTATTTGAAAGGCTGTATCCCCAATGCTTAGGTTTACTTCTGCTGCAAATGCACCAGTGCCCCACACTTTTACTTCTGCATCATTAATGGATAAGCTGCATTCCTTACAGGTGGTTCCTGTAATAAACTGCCTTGAAGCTGTTACACTATTCTGTGTTTTAGCAGGAGTTACCAGCTTAAGAAATACAGACTGGGCATTTGTATAACCAATCATCAGTAAACCGGAGAAAAATAAGATCAGTTTCATCATGCTTTGTTTAAATAAAAAATCCTTTGCAAATTATGCAAAGGATTTTCAAATCAGCTATTTCAATGTTAAAGTGGATATTTTCCGTCGCTGCGAAGCTTTGCCGTAATTCTTCTTCTTGCTTCTTTACTGTTAAATGGTTCCACTTTAGTAAACCGTTTTAATCCCAACAGCATCATCCTGTGTTCATCACCATCTGCAAATGCATTGATGGCATCTTTACCAAATTTATTGATCCGGTCAGCTGCATCATATAGATAGGTACGCATAATGTCCAGTTCAAACTGGCAGGCAGATTCTCCTTTTTGTTCAACCATTTTTGCTGCACGCAACAAAGCGCTTTCTGCATTAAAGGTGTTAATGGCCATATCGGCAATGTTCATCAGTATTTCCTGCTCCTGTTCAATCTTCATCATCAGTTTCTGTACAGCAGCTCCGGCAGTCATCATGATTGCTTTTTTGAAATTGGCAACCGCTTTGAATTCCTTTGCAAACGGAGTTTCATCATCATTTCCAAAATCAGGAATACTCATCAGTTCTTTTTGCACAGCCATTGCAGGGCCCATAATATCCAAACGTCCTTTCATAGCACGCTTCAATACCATATCAACAGTCAACAGGCGGTTGATTTCATTGGTACCTTCATAAATACGGTTGATACGGCTGTCCCTGTATGCTCTTGAAATTTCATACTCATCACTGAACCCATTACCACCATGAATCTGTACCCCTTCATCTACTACATAATCCAGGACTTCACTGCCATCCACTTTCAGCATGGCACATTCAATGGCAAATTCTTCAGCAGCACCGAGTAATGCTTCATTAAATGGTTTTCCTGCTGCCAGTAGTTCGTGTTCTTTTTCATCAATCCATTTGGCTGTTCTGTACAAAGCACTTTCCTCAACCCAAATACGGGTTGCCATTTCTGCAATTTTATATTGCATTGCCCCGAAATTGATGATGGGCGTTTTGAATTGTTCACGGGTCATTGCATAAGTCAATGCTATATTCAATGAACGTTTAGACCCTCCCATTGCAGCAGCGGCTAATTTTAACCGGCCGATATTCAGAATATTAAAAGCAATGACATGTCCTTTTCCTTTTTCACCGAGTAAATTTTCAACCGGCACTTTACAATCCTGGAAATATAACTGAACAGTTGATGAACCTTTGATTCCCATCTTATGCTCTTCAGGTCCCTGTGTAAAACCTTCCATACCACGCTCAATGATAAAGCCGGTAAATTCTTTGCCATCAATTTTAGCGAACACAGTATATACATCAGCAAAACCACCATTGGTGATCCAGCATTTCTGTCCGTTTAAAATATATTGTTTCCCATCTGCACTAAGCACAGCAGTTGTTTTTGCACCCAATGCATCACTGCCGCTGTTTGGTTCAGTTAAACCATAAGCACCTTTCCATTCACCTGTTGCAAGTTTGGGAATGTATTTTGCTTTTTGTTCAGGTGTACCGAAATATAAAATGGGTAACAAGCCAATACCTGAATGCGCAGCAGCTGCAACAGAAAAAGAATAACCTCCGCCAACTCCTTCACTGATCAGTGTTGATGTTACAAAATCTTTTCCCAACCCACCCAAGTCTTCGGGGGTAGAACTTCCCAGCAAACCTAACTCTCCTGCTTTTTTCAATAAAGAAGGCATCAAATCTTTGTCTTCCATTTTATCCAGCTTAGGAACAACCGGTAAAACTTCCGTTTCAAGAAAAGTTGCACACATTTCTTTTACCATGTGCTGCTCCTCATTAAAATCTTCAGGAATAAATGTTTCCTGCGGCGTGTTTGCTTTAATCAACCACTCGCCGCCTTTAAGTGTTGCAATCGTTGCGGTGCTCATAATAAGAGGTTTAAAAGTTATTGTTGTTTGTTGTTATGTATAAATCGGGAGTTTCTATTTCAGGTTATCATAAACCACCTGCAATACTTCTTTACAGATATCGATCCTGTCGGAGGGAACTCCAATCAATGCTTCATTTAATGTTGTGTTAGCCACAGTCATTGTTTCTTCTTCCATTTGTTTGCCCTGCTCTGTAAGAAATACCTGGTTAATGCGGCGATCGTTTTTACTGGCTACACGTTTTACGAGTTTCAGTTTTTCAAGGTTATCAACCAATCTGGTAATACTTGGCTTGTCTCTGAAAGTGGCGTTGCACAAATCCTGCTGACTCTGCCCGTCGTTCTTCCATAAATGATACAATACACTCCATTGCTCAACGGTAATTTCAATACCACTGTGTTTGAGATTTTTCTGCAAACGCCTTGCTATAGCCGTGCTTGCTTTGCCCGTCATGAAGCTGTATAACTCTCCTCTTTTAAATTGGTTGTTTGGCATATAGTTGTTTATGCAACTAAACAAATCTAAGGTTATTTTTTTAAAAGCTCTTATTTGTGAGAAGAAATTTTTTGTTAAGGGCAGTCCTTAAACTCATTTGCAATGCTGAGGCTTTGGAGTTTATCTTTGATGCCCGATGGCTCAATTACACCGAAGCGATATACTCAACCTTTTTTCAAAACTAACCCCCCGGAGAGCCTGGAATTTCGGGAAGGTTTGGAGCAGTTACCAGTTAAGCCGGTTGCTGAACAAACCCATTCAGTGGGGTTACCCGGTTTCTATTTCATTTGAGCCAACCACCAGCTGTAACCTTCGTTGCCCTGAATGTCCCAGTGGTTTAAGGGAATTTACAAGACCAACTGGAATGCTTCAGAAGAGTTTCTTTGAACAGACCATTGATGATATTCACCAAGACTTATTATACCTCATTTTTTATTTCCAGGGCGAGCCTTACCTGAATCAGGATTTTTTACCGATGGTGAATTATGCATCGAAGAAAAAAATCTATACGGCCACTTCAACCAATGCACATTATTTAACCGATGAAAAAGCAAAGCAGACTGTTGAAAGCGGACTGGACCGGTTGATCATTTCCATTGATGGTACTACACAGGATGTGTACCAGCAATACCGTGTTGGCGGGCATCTGAATAAAGTAATGGAAGGTGCCAAGAATATTGTGAAATGGAAAAAAGAACTGAAGAGTAAAACACCGCTGATTGTATTCCAGTTTTTAGTAGTAAAGCCAAATGAACATCAATTAGAAGATGTAAAACAACTGGCGAAAGAAATTGGGGTTGATGATGTGTGGTTTAAAACTGCACAGATCTATGATTATGAAAACGATCCTAACCAGCTTATTCCCACACTGAATAAATACAGCCGTTATAAAAAAAATGCAGATGGGTCGTACGCACCCAAGAACAAACTACAGAATCATTGCTGGAAATTATGGCACGCAAATGTTATTACCTGGGACGGACTGGTAGTGCCCTGCTGCTTTGACAAAGATGCCATGCACCAGCTTGGTAATTTAAAAATGCAGTCCTTTAAACAGGTTTGGAACAACGACAATTATAAACAGTTCCGCAAAGAACTGATGACCAGCCGCAGGAATATTGACATCTGTGCCAACTGCAGCGAAGGGCTAAAAGTTTGGGAAGACTGATATTTGTACGATGTTAGATGTAAGAAGTACGATATAACAATCTTTAGAAAATTCATTGCTCCGTTTAATCATTCACCATTCAGTTTTTGTAATTTCAACCTATGGCATCCTTCAGCAACCGTTTACGTCAGGTTATTTTATTAGCCGTATTAATTGCACTGGGGTTTTTACTGGTAAAAGAATTATATATTTTTCTGCCGGGCTTTTTGGGTGCAGTTACACTCTATATTCTCAGCCGTAAAAATTATATCTATCTCACACGTCAAAAGAAATGGAACAAAAGTTTAGCAGCAACAGCTTTTATGCTGGGGTTCCTTGTAATCGTTGGATTTCCTGTTTATTACATTATTACATTACTGTCGCCAAAGATCACGGCTGTATTCAGTCATACAGATGAAATGATACAGGGACTCAAATCAGTATCTGCACAGGTAAGAGAATGGACCGGCCAGGAATTATTTTCCGACAGCAATGTTGCTGAACTGCAAAAAAGAGTCGCCAATTTCTTTCCGGCTTTTTTAAACAGTACCGCTATGATTGTTTCCAATCTCTTAATGCTGCTGTTTATCTATTTCTTTATGCTCACGAACGGAAAAGAAATGGAAGAGTCGCTGGAATACTTCCTGCCGCTTCATGAAAAAAATATTGATATTCTTGGTAAAGAAACGATCAGTGTTGTTAGAGCCAACGCAATTGGTATTCCACTCATCTCTTTTATACAGGGAGTATGTGCCATCATCGGTTACTGGATTTTCGGCATCAATGAATTTGTACTGTGGGGATTTATTACCGGTGTATTTGCTTTCTTTCCGATTGTTGGCACTACACTCATTTGGGCTCCGCTGGTTGTGTTTCTTTTTTCACAAGGACATACAGGGCAGGGCATAGGCTTGCTCATTTACAGTATAATAATAACCGGTAATGTTGATTACCTCGCCAGGATTACTCTCATGAAAAAAATGGGTGATGTACATCCGCTTGTAACGGTGTTGGGTGTAATTGTTGGGCTAAGCCTGTTTGGTTTCTGGGGGTTCATCTTCGGACCTCTCTTAATCAGTTACTTCATGCTGATGTTTAAAATTTATTCAAGTGAATTCGGGCCAATTTCTGCAGAGGAAAATCCGCACAGGCAGGGTAGCTAAGAGCTAAGAGATAGCAAAGAGTTCAAAAGAGTGAAAGAGAAAAGGAGAAAACCAATAAGGCTGGTTTCATTTTATGCTCTAAACACCTGTAATTATGAACATCGACTCTTTAACCGGGACTGTTGTTAATTTATGTATTAAGATCCACTCAAGAGTGGGCCCTGGATGTTTTGAAAAGGTTTATGAAGAAATTTTATATTTCGAATTGGTAAAACAAGGAATTAAAGTTGACAGGCAATTACTTCTTCCGATTCAGTATGATGAGCTGATTATTCAAAACGCTTATAAACTTGATCTTCTCCTTGACGAGCAACTAATTTTGGAGCTTAAGTCAATACACCCACTTCCTCCGGTTTATTTTAATCAAAAGCGAACATACCTTTCTTTGCTAAATTTAAAACACGGAATTATTTTAAATTTTAAAGTGCCTTTAATAAAAGATGGTATTTACAGAGTTTTTAATAATTCAGGAAAAGAGCACGCTGACTGAAATTAGTACCCCTCTTTTTCTCCTTTTCTCTTTTGAACTCTTAGTCCCGCATTTCCTTAATCCACTTACCAATCAACGCCACTCCTTCTTTATGGATCGTTCCTCTTCCAACTTCAGGCATAGCAAAACCGGGATCAGTTGTATTCATCCGGTAAACAAGAATTGATTTATTGGGAGAACCGGGTACAATATCATACGTAAGATTACCTGCACCTCTTCCTGCTGCAACGGGAGTTTTGAATATTCCCAGTACCGTTTGATTGGTTTCATGAATATCCAAGAACAAACCCGATGTGTTTCCCGGACCTGATTTATTATGACAATGACCGCAGTTAATATCTAAGTAAGCTCTTGCTCTTTGTTCCAGTGTTCCGCTCTGTTCATTATTCCAAACAGCATTGGCAGGAATGTTTGCTGATGGGAGATCGATCATATTATGCTGCTGCCAGTACTGCAATTGATTTTGTTTGCCTGCTTCATAAGAATAATCACCGTTGAGATGTCTTGCTGCAGGACCAATTGGTACAATAGTATCATTACGGTTATGACATCCTTTGCATTGCGGCTGATTGGGTACAACGTAATTCAATTTTATCTTCTTTCCGTTCGCATCAATATATTCAACTGTTGTTACATCACCGATGGGTTCAAACACTGCTTCTGTTTGTTCTTTGTTCCAGATGTATTGATAAGTATGCCAGCCGTCCCGCATATTGGTTAATAATCTTGTTTCAATGATACGTCTTCCCAACTCAGGTTTACGTACATCATGGAAATAATAAAAGTTTTTGATGAGCACGGTGCCCAATGGCAAATCAAACACTGCAGAATCATTGTAGACAATCTTTTTCCCTGCAGGTAGTTTTATAAATCTGGCCTTGACTGCATAATCTGTAAAGAGAGGCGTGTTTAGATCATACGGTACAATGCCTTCTGCAGGTTGCAGATCAGCCATTTTCCCGGCAAAGAAATTATACTCCGATAAATTTTCGTGAAACTGAAAATAGGGATCGGCTTTCTTTTCATTGAACGAGAAAGCAATCAGCATCAACATAAGTACAGAACCGATAACAACATACTTCTTCATCTTACCTGTTAAATTTTAATTCAACTGCCGGAACAGGTGGCAAGGTACAATCGTGTTTGGAAACATCACGGCTGATACGCTTGAATTTATTTTCTGCATCAAGATTGGCAAAGCTTTGATTCGTATTAGTGCGGATACAGATTTTCGCAGGATTTTTCTGATCAATAATTCCATCGTACTGAATATGCGGAACATCTTTTCCAAACCTCAGTTTAAAACGGTACAGCTTTCCCAATCTTCCTTTGCCGGTTGCTCTTACATGTTCCCGTTCGTAACTGTTATTGAAAATAGAAATCTGATCGGGGTAAGGATAATAGCTGGAATCTTTAATGGGGTTTTCAGTCATGTAATAACTTGCAATAACAGTGCTGGCAGTAATATTATTAATAATTTTGTTTTCAAATATATCCACATGGTTGGTGGCAAGGATCATGATGCCGGTTCCCTGCGGAACTTTGGCAACAATATTTCCCTTGGGTGCAAAGTTGAGATGATTGTTATGATGCACATTGTTTTTAAACACCCGTATATATCCTCCTTTCTTCTGGATAAGATCGGGCAGATCAAAAATTAAAATACCACCAGTATTATTGGTTGCTTCATTTTCATATACATCTGCATATAGAGAGTTTTCAATTTCTATACCCGCCACATTTTCTGTTGCCAGGCAATTCTTCACTACAATGTATTTTGACTGACCCACATATATTCCTGCATCGCTTGCACCTCTTGCTTCGCAACGGTCGATAGTAACATTGCTGCATTGCACGGGATATAAACCATAACCGCCATTTTTACTGTTGGCACCGCCTGTCCATTCTGCTTTTACATTCGTAAATGTCATGCCATCCACATGCTGTGTTTTAATGGCGTCGCCTTTGGTATCCTGCACGGTTAAATCCTGTAAGATGATATTTTGTCCGTTGGTGATCTTGATTCCTTCGGCTCCGCTTACCTGGTTTTTGAAGTTGAGGATGGTTTTATCTTTTCCCTTTCCTTTAATGGTTACATTCTTTTTCCCATCGAGCCAGAGACTGACATTGAGTTGAAATGTTCCTTCGGGTAATTCAATAACCGAGTTATCGGTAGCAGTAATAAACTGCCTTTGCATTTGTTTCTGCACATCTTCCTGAGCATGTACTGCAATTGACAAAAACAAAAATGATACAACTGCTAATAAAGGAACTATTGGTTGCCGATAAACATTCAAACTGTTTATCCTCTCCCTGGAGGGGCGGCAGGGTTTTACAAATGAAACCTGTTGAAGGGGGTGGGTTGCTGAAAAAAGAACCGAACGTAAAAGAGTGCGACGCAAGCAAAGCATAATCGTAGGTATGAGGTTGGTTAAAAAAACATCGGCAACAAAGTACAAATCTTTTTCTGTTGTTCAGGAGGCTTTCACTAACTTTCCTTTATAAAAAAATTCATATGTCATTCAAAGGAAAAACTGTTTTTATAACAGGAGCAAGCAGAGGTATTGGTAAGGCAATTGGTTTGCGTTTAGCAAAAGAAGGTGCCAATGTTGTAGTGGCCGCCAAGAGCGTGGAAGAAAATCCGAAACTCGGCGGAACTATTTTTTCTGCTGCCAATGAAATGGAAGAAGCCGGTGGAAAAGGTTTGGCCATTCAACTCGATATCCGTTTTGAAGACCAGGTACAGTTAGCGGTTGAAAAAACAGTTGAAACTTTTGGCGGCATTGATATCCTCATCAATAATGCATCGGCAATTTCTTTAACCAGGACCGAGCAGACAGAAGCCAAACGTTTTGACCTGATGTACGATATTAATGTGCGTGGTACTTTTTTAATGACGAAGGCATGCATCCCTTATTTACGCAAAGGAAACAATCCGCATATACTTACACTGTCGCCGCCTGTTACATTGAAATCAAAATGGCTGGCAGGACATGTTGCATATACTATCAGCAAATACAATATGAGTCTGCTGACACTTGGCTGGGCTTCTGAATTTAAAAAAGATGGTATTGCGGCCAATGCAATATGGCCACGTACTACGATTGATACTGCTGCTGTACGTAATTTATTAGGCGGCGAAGCATTAGCGAAGATGAGCCGTACTGTTGACATACTGGCTGATGCTGCACATATCATTCTGAGTAAACCATCAACGGAATGCACAGGGAATTTATTTGTTGATGAAGATTTGTTTGCTGCTGAAGGCATTACTGATTTGAGTAAATACAGTGTGGTGCCGGGTGCACAGTTGTTCAGGGATTTATTTGTGGACTAAGAGTTCATCCCGATAGCTATCGGGAGAGGAAAAGAGATAAAAGAGTTTGCCACAAAGGCACGAAAACACAAAGAACTTAGAGTAAATTAATGGATTTATGGATACATCTTATTGGCTACGTCGTATTCCAGCTTATTTAGTAGATTTTATCATAATAATATTACTCACCGGAGGATACGCATATTTAACAGGAAAACATAATGCAGATGGCAGCATAACACTTAATCATACATATGCAAAGTTTGAAATTTTATTGATTGCGCATTCTTACTATGTTATTCAGGAATTTTTTTGGAACAAAACAATTGGCAAAAAGCTGGTTGGCCTTCATGTAAGAAGAGTTGATGGACAAAAAATCACATTAAAGGATGTCTTGATAAGAAACTGTACAAACACAATTGAGTTATTTCTTTTCTCGTTCATAGCTTTAGCAGCAGTTTTATTTTCAAGTAAGCGACAACGACTTGGCGACATGTTAGCTAAAACAATTGTTGTAGATAAATCATTATGAGAAATTGTTTTTATCTTTTCTTTATTACTATATTATTCGGTTGCAAAAATAATATGCCCATGCAAAACGACGAAATAAAGATTCATGCCTTTCGCTTAAAGCCGGGGCAGGACCTGAAAAAAGAAATCGATGCCTTTGTACTGAAAGAAAAGATTGAAGCGGGATGGATCATGACCTGTGTGGGCAGTTTAACGCAATGGAATCTCCGTTTTGCCAATCAACCCGAAGGAGCAAAAGATACCGGTCATTTTGAAATAGTGAGCCTGGTTGGAACAGTAAGTATTAACGGCTCACATCTCCATCTCAGCATCAGCGACAGTACGGGCAAAACCATTGGCGGACATTTATTAGATGAAAATATTATTTACACCACTGCTGAAATTGTGATTGGCGAAGGAAAGCAATTGATCTTTACAAGAGAGAAAGATGGAAGTACGCCTTGGGAGGAGTTGCAGGTGAAGAAGAAAGATTAAAAAACTTTCCCTATCGAAAACCCTGCTGATGGCGTAAATGCAAGCCTGTTAATAACTGGTGTAAGTGCAATCCTCCACATCCAATCCTTTTTAGTATGTGCCCTGTAACCAATGGAAGGAACAACATTTGTCCATTTATCATCCCCTTTAGAATGAAAGTTGGCATCTCTGAATGTTGGTGATACAGTCACCCCTGCATCAATAAACCTGTTTTCCTTTTTCAATGGGAATAAATAATTAACACCAACGGGAATTGTAAGATAAAATGCATTCTCTGTATAGAAACCGGCTCCTATCCTTAAACCGATCCCGGGTTTGTCTGTAAGCTGACGTTCATAATTCAACGAACCAAATAAT
>JBEBHT010000453.1:0-3183 GCA_040081135.1 Lacibacter sp.
ACCATTAGACCTCCTATCTGGGAATGGGATAATGGAAGCAATGGTCAGTTGCAGGCTGCATTTGAAAGCAGGCTGGTCAATTCCTTTCAGGCAATAAATCTCAAAATGGTTGACATGCTGAGGTATTGCTATGGTTATAATACCTGTTACCAGATAACCAACCCCACCGTAATGAATTTTCCTTCTTTTAAAGATATTTTAAGCCCTTCAATAAACAGAACAGCCAGCCGGCCAATAGGCATCAATGCAGCTGGAGAATTTTCGCCCATAATAGTTGGATTAAATTCAGCTATCATTAAATCGCAACACAGCAACAGCCCTGTTATCAACGGAAGATCGAACATGAACTACATTAGTTTTGCTATTAATGAAGATGTGCTCGGCAATACCAGTGCACACGGCATTTACACGCTGCGTTATCATTTTACTTTTGAAGAGGATATGACAAAGCCTGCACCTCCTCCTGCACCTGCACCTGCACCTGCACCTGCACCTGCACCTGCACCTGCGACATCGCCTGTTAATGTAAACATCAGGCCAATTAAACAAAATGCCGGCATTCTTACCACTCAATTATTTACAGTTAGCGGAAAATGGACTGGTACACAAACCAATGATTATGGACAATACGCCCAAGCCGTAGTATTCACACTTAATAACAGTGGTGGGTTTATAATGGCCAATGAAAAAACCGGAGCAGTAGGGGCACAGGGAACATATACTTTTGTAAACAATATTATTAACGGCTCATACAAACTGTTAAGCAGTGGTGAAACGATTTCTTTCACAGGCTCCTACGATCCCAATACAAAAAAGATGACCTGCTCATTAGGTATGGGTGATAAAACAACCGGGCAGGGAAAATGGGTAGTAATCAAACCATAAATCCTGTTTTTGAGGGATGTCAATCCATTTGGTTTAAAGTCATATTTGAATAAAAGAAAATGAAAAATTTTTTAACCCTATGCTTTTTTTTAGCAATCATATTGCAGGCTGCTGCGCAAAAACACACTTTCGATATTACCACTTACTCACCACCCAAAAACTGGAAAAAGGAATCAACCCCAGATGTTATAAGTTATACAATTACAGATAAAGTAAAGGGTACATGGTGTAAGATCGGATTGTATAAAAGCACAAACAGTAAAGGTAGTATTGAACAGGATTTTGAAAGTGATTGGCAGGAACTGATTGTAGCCGGCTACAAAATAACAGACACTCCCAGATTAAATACCATTCCCGATGCAGCAGGATGGAAAATAAAAAGCGGGGGAAGTAAATACAGTTACAACAACCAGAATGCAATGGTGATGCTAACCACATTCTCAGGTTATGGTAAGGCTGTGAGTGTTGTTGCCGTAACCAGCAGTCCCGATTACGGAGCAGACATTCAAAATTTAATTGCATCCATTGAATTAAGTAAGCCGAATACAAATCCTGCACTACCAAATAACAATAGCAATACCAGCAATACAAACGCTGGTATTAACTCTAAGGGATATACTTTTTCTACCTCCAATTTTGATGATGGCTGGATGGCTGCCGAAAAAACAGACTGGGTTGAACTGCGTAAAGGGGATATAAAAGTATTGTTACATTATGCAAACGCTGTTACCGGAAAATACATCCCCAACCGTGATGTAGCAACAAAAACAGCATGGGACAACCTGATTGCACCGAGATATGGTAACCTCAAAAATTATTTTGTGTTTAACAATTCGCTTGACCCCGAAGCCCCATTTTTAGTTTCAGGAGATGTTACTGAAAACAGCACGGGCAAAAATGTTCATGTGGTGTTATTTAACAGGGGAAAAAGCGGGATGATTGAATTTACCTGCCCAAATAGAAATTCATTTATAAAACAGTTTGGCATTGATCAAACTAAACTTGAATTCTATACTTCTTTTGAAAGCTGGGAGCCACTGAAGCGAATGGCAAGCTATAATAAATTTGCCGTAGCCAATGCAGATTTTACCGGTAAATGGACCAACGACTTTACAGGTATTCAGCAATATGTAAATGTGTATACCGGATTTGATGCAGGCATGAGTACTTATCAATCCAGGCAGAATTTTGAATTCATTTCAGGAAATACATATAAATGGGATCTTACTGTAGCAAGCGGAATGGTGGGCAATATAAAAGGGAAAACCACAAAATCTGCCGGTAAATTTTCTGTATTAACAAACTGGCAAATGAAGTGCTCTGATATCAGCGGCAAACCCGTTACCTACGATGCCTATTTTTCCTGCGTAAAAGGTGGTCGTGTATTATGGCTTTCAGATACAAGCTATCCCGGCTACATGGCTTTTGGTAAAACAAATTAAACGATCTTGTAAATAAATGTAATATGAAGTACTTCCTGTTTGTAATTCCTGTTTTAATGGCATTAACATTGGCTGCACAAAACTGCAGCACCGAATTGCTGCTCCAAAAACCGGGTATTTGGAAAGAAGGTATGAAAGGATCGCAGGGAGGCACTGCCGCAGAATTGCAAAAAGAAAAAAAAGTTATTGCCGCTATACACACGATGATCAAAAGTAAATATACTCCTACGGGTGTGGAAGCTATTCATCATGGTGCTTATAATCACATCTATGCAAACATGGCGGGCAACAGTTATTATTACAGCATTATTCCATTAAATTATTATTGTGATGGCAATACAGTTAAAACAGTGCACGAAACAGGTTCCTATTTTGAAATAGCTGCAAATCATTTTGAATCCCAGATTTATGATACTGCACAAGGCGACCGTTTGCTGATGGAAGGCTTTAACGTAATGTATGATCTTCCTGTTTTAAAAGATGGCCATTGGTTTTTTAAAGAAATAAACGTGCCGCTGGGGATGGGCATGACAGGAAAAAGAACCATGTGGCTCATCACTTACGATGGCAAACTGCCCTATAGTTATGTAACCCGAAAAGAATTTTTAGAAAAACGAATTAAAGCATTAACCGTACAAAAAGAAATGGCTGCTGCCGGGTTTAAAGATGTGCTTAAAAACATTGAAATAGAAAAATCATTTAAAGAAAAAGAGTTTAAACATGAAGCAGCAAAAATGAGCCATTATATGAAAATGGATTACCTGCAAATAAAAGCCAGGTATGAAAAACTGCTGGCAGTCAACGACAGTAAATTTGCACCTGCATTTACAAAAATTGCAAACCAGCTCCGTATGCC
>JBEBHT010000071.1:0-13565 GCA_040081135.1 Lacibacter sp.
CAACAGCATTTACTTCTTTGGTTGAAAACACATACAATCGGTGCACAATGTCACCGGCCGTAACTTTAAGGTAAGCTGTATTGGGTGGAATGTTACCAAGATTATTTGCTGAAATAGTTACATCAATTGATTTTTCACCCGGTTTAAAAGCAAGCTTTAATTCATAAGGAGTAATATCAAGTCTTACATCTGCTGCAACTACAACACCGTTTACTGAAATAGTGATAGTGTCATTATCAACCTCACCATTGTCATAGAAAAAAAGACTCATACTATCCGTAAAAACGTTGATCAACTGAATGTTTGACTTCTTTACTTCTGCCGGAACATCAACAGGTTTTTGTTCTGCTGCAGTAACTGGTGCTGGTGTAGCATTGCTGTCTGGCGCCGGCTGCACATAGTTAAATGTATAAACATAGCGGCTCCAGCTGAGCGGCATTGGTGCTGTGTTTTTATTCGAACGGGAATTGCTGTACGTATCATAGCGGTACATTAAAAAATCGTAACGCAGCATTGCTTTAAGTGTTTCATGATAACGTTCAGGTACATCACCGCTGTTTCTTACATCAATATTTTCATCATGACTGAAACTGACAGCATTGAGCAGATTGATTAGATTGATATTCTGTCTTGAGAAATAAGCAGAGTCCACTTTATCCTCGAAGCTGCTGGTATATTGGTTTATCTGAACGGCCATCTCCTTTAATGAATTGGAAATAGTTCTATGCACTTCTTCATTTAAGGGGAATACATGATGACCGGGAAGAGCATCATTATTTTTCCGGTAGATATATTCATTTTTCAAATAAGCCTGGATATGTTCATTTGCCTTGCGCAGTGCAAGAATACCGGCTTCATAATTTTCTTCATTATTTGTAGTAAAGTATTGATTCAGAAAAATAGTAACCTGCAGTAAAGATTCAACGGCCTGTGCATAAACGGAGAAAGGATAGTTTTTTTCTTTCCGTTTACTTTCATAGTATAAAAGAGCTGCTGAAGTAACACTGTCTCTGATTTCCTTTAATCCATTTATCTGATCATGATAGCTTTTTACGTATGCATGAATCCTGTCTACATTCTTTTGTTCATAAGAGGGCATAAGATTGTATTGCACAATTAATGTCAGCAGATCACCTGCAATTCTGTTCTGCAATGCAGCAATTGTATCAGCTCTTTTAATCCAGTCTGCAAACAATTTCTTTACAGAATCAGGAAGTGTGCTGGCTTTTTTGTTATACTGCTTAAAAGCTCCGGCATCATAGTTATTTAACTGTGCATCAGTTATTTTATTCTGTCTTTGGCGGTATAAATCAACATCAATTTTTTTATAGTCTATCCAGCTTTTGCGGACTTTTGAACTGCTGTCATTTTTTTGATAGTTAGTACTGATGTCTTTTATCATGAGTGTTGTTTGCTCATTATAAGATAAAAGATGATCGAGGTAGATCAGGTAGTAGTTCAGCTCCCTTACAGTGCGGTTATAATTGCTGAACTGAGCATTCCCGTTTAAGGGGATGATATAAAGCGCACATAAAAAAATAATCCCGGTAACAGAAATCTTCCGGCAATTTGAGTTCGCTTTATACATAGAAAGGGTTTAGAAATTCATTAATCTTCACATATAAGATACAGAATTTTGTCCGTAATTATTTGCACAACAGGCTGGCAGATGTTCCCTTCCGGGGACTGAGGACTTTATTACGAACGGAATCCTGCCAAGTCTAACAAGATTTGTGCCGATGTTCCCTTCCTCTTTTAGTTTTGAAGTTCAGCATGGAGCTGCTGTAAAATATAATCCTGTATTTGAGAAGTATTTGCAGGATGAAACCATTTCATTTCAGTATCCCGTTTAAACCAGGTTAACTGACGTTTTGCGTAGTGACGGGAATTCTGTTTGACCTTTTCGATTGCCTGTTCAAGTGTACCGCTTCCATCAAAAAAATCAAACAACTCCCTGTAGCCTACTGTTTGCAGAGCATTGAGATGACGCAAGGGATAAACTGATTTTGCTTCTTCCAATAAACCATGCTCCATCATGATATCCACCCGGTGATTGATACGTTGATATAATTCCTCTCTCGGCAAATCCAGTCCAATTTTAATGATGTTGAAATTTCTTTGCCTCTTCTCCCCTTTCCTGAACTGGAGAATTGATTGTTTGGTTGATAACACAACTTCCAGTGCCCGCAGCATCCTTTGAGGGTTCTGCATTTCACCTTCTTTGGCAAATAATGGATCATGTGTTTGAAGCTGTTGCTGCAGCCATTCGATTCCCTGATGCTGATAATCATCCTGCAACTGTTTTCGGATTGTTTCATCCACAGTGGGGATTTCATCCATGCCTTCACAAAATGCTTTGATGTATAAACCTGTACCACCAACCATCACAGCAATATCCTGCTGCTGAAAAATTTCTGCAGCAGCTTTCAATGCATACTCCTCAAATGAAGCAGCATTCAAATTTTCGTGAATGGAATGTGAGTTGATAAAATGATGCTTTACTTCCTGTAATTCCTCAACTGAAGGTTTGGCTACACCGACAGTGATTTCCTTATAACATTGACGGGAATCGGCGGAAATGATTTCTGTATTGAATTGCTTTGCCAGTTGAATGGCCAGTGCGGTTTTGCCAACAGCCGTTGGCCCAGCAATTAAGAGAACAGTTTTCTTCATATTGTGTGATGGGTTTGTAGAGAACCCAGCAAACAGTTTATTAATAACAAATGTTATACTAATTCATCCGTTGCACTGAAGCCTGTTTCTTCTTCATCTCCCTGTGCAGCTTCATCATCATTTACACTATTGGCATCTTCTTCACCTTCCACTCCAAAACCTTCCGCTGCAGAACTTAGATCGTACTTCTCTTCCATTTCTGCAAGCTTGTCACCAACCAATCCTTTTGTTCCGTACTGACTTGGTGCAATACCTTCAGTCCGTACAACAGCCGGGTAAGTAAGTTTTGGATTTACTTCTTTGCTCACATTAATCAGTTCCACAAAGAATGTCCAGTTTTTATTAAAATCGTAGATGTAAACAAATTTCTGATTCGGTTCCCTGATTTCACTGCCAACCGTTGTTTCTTCCATCAGCAAAGGCTCAGCCTTGTACTCCTTTTCATATTTCTCCAGTGTAATTTCACGGCCCTTTTGCCAGTGATCATTACTGCGGTGAAAAGTTGCCTTGTGTTTGGTATCAAACTCATAGGCCTTTAATATAATTTCATGCAGATCCCTGAAGTTCTGCACATGCTTGATTGCAATGTCACGGTACACAGCATCATCCTCTTCCCAATAAGCCCTGAAACGTAATACAGCCATAATTTAATTTGAAAATGATTCAATTTGAAAATTTGGAAATGAAGCATCAACCCTGATACATTCATTCCAGTTTCATTGACAAAAATAGTTTTATTCATTCACAGGAACAAGATTTACTTCTTTTGCTTTTTGCAGCATAAAAGTGTAGGCAGATTCATAATTATTCTCTATATCACCATCCAGGATGGCGTCTTTAATGGCATCTTTCAGAATGCCCACAATTTTAGACGGAGGAACATTAAACGTCTGCATAATAATTTCACCCGTAATTGGCGGCTGCCAGTTGCGCAGATGATCTTTTTCTTCCACTTCTTTACAACGTTGACGCACCATTTCAAAATTCTGCAGGTAACGCTGTACTTTCTGCTGGTTCTTTGAGGTGATGTCTGCATTGCACAAGGTCATCAGTGCATCAAAATCTTCACCCGCATCAAACAGTAAACGGCGGATGGCACTGTCAGTAATATTTTCTTTTGTTAAGCTGATGGGACGCAGATGCAGTTCCACCATCTTCCGAACAAATTTCATTTTTTCATTAGCAGGAAGCTTCAGCTGTGCAAAAATCTTCGGCACCATTCTGCCCCCAACAACTTCATGTCCATGAAAGGTCCAGCCATGTCCCTGTTCAAAACGTTTGGTGGCCGGCTTTGCAATATCATGCAGAATAGCTGCCCAGCGTAACCACAGATCATTTGTATTGACAGAAATATTATCAAGCACCTGCAGTGTATGATAAAAATTATCCTTGTGCCCTTTGCCATCAATATATTCTGCACCGGCAAGATCAACCATCTGCGGAAAAAACAATTTCAGCAACCCGCTTTTATATAAGAGTTCAAACCCAACAGAAGGTTTTTCGCTCAACACAATTTTATTGAGTTCATCTGCAATGCGTTCTTTTGAAATGATATGAATACGTTCTGCATTCTCAATAATACCCAGCCAAGTTTCAGGAAAAATGGTGAAACCTAACTGCGATGCAAAACGAATTGCACGCATCATCCGTAACGGATCATCACTGAATGTTGTTCCCGGTTCTAATGGAGTGCGGATGATTTTTGCTTCAAGATCTTTTATGCCATCAAATGGATCAATCAGTTGCCCAAAATCACCTTTGTTTAAACTGATGGCAAGTGCATTAATGGTAAAGTCCCGACGTTTCTGATCATCTTCCAGTGTACCAGGTTCAACTTCCGGTTTGCGTGAATGTGAAGCATAACTTTCTTTTCTTGCGCCAACAAACTCTATCTCAAATTCATTGTGCTTAATATTTGCAGTACCAAAATTTTTAAAATAAGATACCTGTGGCTGCGGTTTAAATTGTTTTGCTACTTCATGCGCCAGTGCAATACCATCGCCCACACAAACAAAATCAAGATCTTTACAGCCACGTTGTAATAGTTTATCCCGTACAAAACCGCCAACAAGATAACAGGGCACATTTAATTTCTGTGCACAGCTGCCTATAATCTGCAGTAACTCTAACTCCTTATCTGAACAATCGATCATCATGGCTGCAAAAATACGGAAGCAAAAAGAAGTAGGAAGTAAGAAGTAGGAACCACCCCCCTTTACATGTATTATTTATAAGATTATGGCGCCGTTCTAGGGAGGGATAAGCATAATGATAGTTTAAAATTTTTTATGTGAAGTTCTCTGATCCTGTAAATCCAAACAATCCACCCAAATCATGGTTCAGACAAGTTGCTCATACACTTTCATCACTTCAGCTGCGGTATTATAATTGGTAAATTTTTGTGCATGTTGCCAGCCTTTTTCTACCTGCTGCTGAACAAATGTTTGATCAGATATAATCAAATTCATCTGTTCTGCAACTTCTTCCGGTTTTGCTGGATCAACATAAAAAGCCCCATCTCCTCCCGCTTCAGGCAAACAGGAAACATTGGAAGTGATCACCGGAATACGGCTCCACAAAGCTTCCAAAACAGGAATACCAAAGCCTTCAAATACAGATGGATAAATCATGGCAATTGCCTGCTGATAAATTGCCGGAAAATCAACAGCCGATTGAAATGTTGGTGAAAATTTGGCAGTTGGGTGATCAGACAAAAAAATCACCTGGTTACTCAATCCATTTAAGTGGATATAGTCTTTTACTTTTTGCTTGTACTCTTTTCCATTGCCAATTACTACCAGGGGAATATTCATTTCTTGTCCCATCAGCAGCATGGCTTTGCAGATATTCAGCAGGTTCTTCCTTTCTATGATTGAACCAACATATAAAAAATATCGGTCTGGAAGGTTGTAATGTTGTTTGATGCGTTGTTTTGCATCTTCTGAAACTTCCACGCCAAATGCCGGGTTACAACTCTGGTAACAGATGCTGATTTTCTCAGCCGGTATTTGATAGAATTCAATAATATCCTGTTTGGTTTGATTGCTGATGGCAATGATTCTATCTGCATGTTCACAGGCATAGCGGAACTTTGTTGTATAAATTTTCCGATCAATTGCTTTGTATTGTTCAGGGTAACGTTCATGAATTAAATCATGCATGGTTACAACTGATTTAATTCCTGTTTGCTGAATACCGTTTGGTATTTCATGACTCAAACCATGATACAGATCAATCTTTTGTTTTTGCAGATCCTTTTTTACCCAGTTACTTCTCCAGGCAGATGATAATTTCTGTGAAAGAAATGATTGCGGCAATACCTCTTTCACATTCGGCAGATCATCAAAGAAAAAAAGAGTGGATGGTTTGGGATTGAATAAAAAATACTGATGCTGTTGAAAATTTACAGCCAGTGAACGGATCAGTGTGCGGCTGTAATGCCCCAGCCCTGTTTGATTATGATAAGCCCGTTTTGCATCAAACCCAATATTCATAGCTGCAAATATAAGCCGGCAAAATGGGAGAAGGAAAGAGAGAAGGATGATTGTTATGACAGAAACATTTATCTGTCATTCAAACTTTCCCCGTTAACTGTTAATTTCGCATCAAAATTGATACTAGATGAAAGAACTGATCCTCGAGGCATGGTCAAACCGTGACCTGTTGAAAGAAAATAAATATTCAGAAGCAGTAAGAGCAGTGATTGAAGAAGTGGACAAAGGACGTTTACGTACTGCCGCTCCCACTGAACATGGATGGGAAGTAAATGAGTGGGTAAAGCAGGCCATCCTGATGTATTTCGGTATACAGCAAATGCAGACATGGGATGTGGCCCCTTTTGAATTTTACGACAAAATGCTGTTGAAAAAGAATTATAAAGAACTCGGTGTACGAGCAGTTCCGCATGCTGTAGCAAGATATGGCGCTTACCTGGCTAAGAATGTTGTGCTGATGCCAAGCTATGTAAACATTGGTGCATATGTTGATGAAGGTACGATGGTTGATACATGGGCAACTGTTGGAAGTTGTGCACAGATCGGCAAAGGCGTTCATTTAAGCGGTGGTGTTGGTATTGGTGGTGTGCTGGAACCTTTGCAGGCAAGTCCGGTAATAATTGAAGATGGTTGTTTTATTGGCAGCCGTTGTATTGTGGTGGAAGGTGTAATTGTAGAGAAAGAAGCTGTATTGGGGGCGAATGTTGTTTTAACCCAATCAACAAAGATCATTGATGTAAGCGGACCAATACCTTTTGAAATGAAAGGCCGTGTTCCTGCCCGCAGTGTGGTGATTCCCGGTTCTTATACCAAAAAATTCCCTGCGGGAGAGTTTGGTGTTGGCTGTGCATTGATCATTGGAAAGCGTAAAGCAAGCACCGATTTAAAAACAAGTTTAAATGATGCATTAAGAGATTTTAATGTTTCTGCATAGTCCCTTATATTTGCAGCCCTGAATCCCTTTAAGGAGGGAAAAGCTGCCCAAGTGGCGAAATTGGTAGACGCACTGTGTTCAGGTCGCAGCGTTCGCAAGGATGTGCTGGTTCGAATCCAGTCTTGGGCACAAAACTGAACTTTGGCGATTCATAATTGAATCGCCATTTTTTTTACTGCCAAATGCTTCACTTGCATCTTAACTTGGTTATGTTGATTTCATTTATTACAGTCGTTGCTGACTAATCTAAAATAATGTCGACCTATTGTACTCATTTCTAACCGCATGAAACTTACAGGTTAAAACAATACTTTTATTGTAAATAAACGATTTTTATTAATTTTCTGCTATTTCTACAATCTGAATTACTACTATGCCATGTCATACAAATCGAAGGGAGTTCATCCAATATGCAGCTGGTCTGCTTGCCTTTTCATTAACGGGGATATCCTTAACTGAAAAAGTAAAACTTCCCCTGTTATCTTTCTCAACTTTAGGTTGCCCAGACTGGTCCTTTTCAAATATTCTTGACTTTGCTGTTGCACACCAGTTCCAGGCAATTGAATTAAGAGGCATCCAACGGCAATTAGATCTCATAAAATGTCCTGAATTCAATACCAGAGAATCTATACAGGCTTCCATTAAAATGGTGAAAGACAAAAATCTGAAGCTGATTAATTTAGGCGCTTCTGCTTCATTGCATATTGAAAACCCGGCTGAACGATTGAATAATTTAAATGAGGCTAAGCGATTTATTGATCTTGCCGGGCAATTGGGGTGCCCTTATGTAAGAGTGTTCCCAAATAATTTTCCAAAAGGAAAAGATCGTGATGCAATAATTGAACTGATTGTAAAAGGGCTGATTGAATTAGGCAACTATACACAGGGAACCAATGTTACTGTACTAATGGAAACGCATGGTGATGTTGTAAGAACAGCTGACATAAAAAAAATCATGGAACTCACAGCACATAAAAAGGTTGGTCTTGTTTGGGATATTGTAAATATGTGGGAAGTAACTAAAGAACCACCTGCTGAAGTTTATAAATCACTTAAAAAATATATCCGCCATGTACATATAAAAGATGGAAACACATCCAGCGGCAAACTGCAATATACTTTACTCGGAAAAGGAGGCACTCCCATTTTTACCGCCATTGACATATTAAGAAAAGACAACTATCAAGGCTATTACAGTTTTGAATGGGAAAAATTATGGCACCCCGAAATTGCTGAGCCTGAAATTGCCATTGCTGATTATGTAAAAGTTATGACAGAACATTTTAGTAAATAATTTTTCTTTTACAACTCCCCTTTTTTCAACTGTTGTACAGCATAGTCAACGGCTCTTGCGGTAATGGCCATATAGGTTAGAGAAGGGTTTTGATTGGAAGTAGATGTCATACATGCACCATCTGTTACAAATACATTTTTGCATTGATGCACTTGATTCCATTTGTTTACTAAAGAAGTAGTTGGATCGTTTCCCATCCATACCCCGCCCATTTCATGATTTTCATTGCCGGGTTTACGCTGTGTATCCGTGGGCTTTATGTTTTTAAATCCAGCTTCGGTAAACATTTCAGCAAACTGTTCATGAAAATCGTCCCGCATCTTCAAATCATTTTCGGTATACTCAACACTTACATGCAACTGAGGTAAATCATACATATCTTTCTTATCAGCATCAAGCCAAACACGGTTTTCTTTTTTAGTCAGCACTTCGCCCATCATTTGAACAGAGATTGCCCAATCTCCCAATTGCGGTTTATCTAAATTTTGTTTTAGTGTTGTGCCAAAACCATTTTGGTTGCTGGTTTTAATTCTGTTGGAATGAACCAATGCAGAATAACCTCTTAAAAAATCAGTTTCCTGTTTATATACATTTCTAAAACGGGGCATCAGCGATGAACTTGGTCTTCTGCCACTACCAGTTGTAAATTCCTGCAGGCCTTCATAAGTAGCTTCTATTCTTCCACGGTAATTATGAAAGGCAATATGTGTACCCATCAGTCCATAATCATTACCCAACCCATTTGGAAAACGTCGGGAAGTTGAATTCAACAAAATAAGATTCGTATTGATGGCGGCAGCATTTACAAAAATTATTTTGGCAGAATATTCAGTAACCCTCCTTGTTTTTGTATCAATTACTCTTACACCTGTTACTTTATTTTGTTTGTCATCATAAATAACAGACTCAACAATGGAATCAGATAACAATGTAAGGTTCCCTGTTTTTTGTGCCCAGGGAATAGTAGATGAATTACTGCTGAAATATCCACCGAACGGACAACCTCTGAAACAAAGATCCCTATTTTGACATTTGCCTCTACCCTGATCTAAATGAATTTGATTTGGTTCAGATAAATTTGCACTACGTGCAATGATCACATATCTGTCTTTATATTTTGCTTCTGTTTTTGTTTTAAAATGTTTTTCAATGCAAGTCATTTCAAAAGGAGGTAAAAATTCTCCATCGGGCAATACATCCAGTCCATCTTTATTTCCTGAGATACCGGCAAATTTTTCAACATGACTATACCATGGCGCAAGATCTTTATAACGGATGGGCCAATCAACTGCATAGCCATCACGCAGAGGCCCTTCAAAATCAAAATCACTCCAGCGTTGTGTTTGTCTTGCCCACAGTATTGATCTTCCTCCAACCTGGTTTCCACGAATCCAGTCAAAAGGTTTTTCAGCAATATACTCCTGCTGAGCATCCTTTAAAAAAAAATGAACAGTATCTTCCTTAAAAGAATAATGCTTGCAAACAGTTTTGTATTCTTCCTGTATACTCAGCGGCACGGTACCTCCGTGAGGCAGTTCCCATGGATTATAGTTTGTAGTAGGGTAATCGATTGGATGTACGACATTTCTTCCACGCTCAAGTAAAAGAGTTTTCAGTCCTTTTTCAGTAAGTTCTTTAGCAGCCCAGCCGCCACTTATACCAGAACCAATCACAATCGCATCGTAGGTATTATTAATTTTACCCATTGAAGTATATTTCGTTTATGGCTTAGCTGCCTATGTAATTATCAATTCAGTTTTCACAACAATAATAACAAACAATTGCTGATCAATTGTCATTTACAGCGACTTTAGTATAGCTAAACTTACCGGCACTTGTATATTAACATCGTTGCTTTCATCTTCAATGTAATAATATTGAATGGCTGAATATTTTACAGCCGCTTTTATCACTGCAGCAATATCAATTTGACCTGAACCTAAGGCTACATCATTATATACCGGAGTGCCGCCTGTAAAATCATGCGGAACACCTTTGCGTAAATCTTTTACATGCATCAGTTTAAACCGTGTTGGATACTGCTTTAATAATTCAACCGGATCTTTACCCGGATGAAAAGCCCATAAAATATCCAGTTCAAAACTTACATATTCCGGGTTTGTATTCTTCACGATATAATCAAAGTAAGTTCCGTTTTCATAAGGCTGAAATTCATACCCGTGGTTATGATAACAGAAAGTAATTCCAAACTCTTCTTTTAAAATTTTTCCAACTGCATTAAAATCATCCACGGCCTTTTTTGCTATTTCGATTGTAAAAGGAACTTTATCATGCGGTATCCAGGCCACTCTTACAAAAGTAGCTCCAAGGGTTTTTGCAATTTCTCCAACTTTCCGGGTGTTGTTTAAAAGATCAGGATAACTGGTGCCATAAGAAGTGCATTTCATTTTTTTCTCATCCAGCAACTGTCTTAGTTCTGAAGCTGTTTTTCCAAACAGGTTAGAGAATTCAATATTGGTTAAACCCATTGCTTTAACACTATCAAGTGTTGCAGCAACATTTTTAGAAAAACTATTCCGGAATGTATAGGATACAACGCCAGGAATATCTTTCAGCAGTTTGCCCTTTCTTGTATCTGCAACAACCTTTGTTTCTTTTATTTTAATATTTTTAAAAAAAACTTTATTGCCATGATCCTGCAATAGGATACGCCCTTTTGCAATTAATCCAAAGCCGGGTATTGTTGCATACTTGCTGCCTGCCACCAATGCTTTGTATGCTTCACTGCCACGTTCGTAGGTAAGAACCATTACACCATTCAGCCAATGCTCTACATGATTTCCGTTTGAAACAATTTTTGCTGTGTTCCATTCACCAATTTCTTTCGATGGCTTGCTGCTGATGGCAGGAATTAAATCGTACAGTGAAGAAATGGTACGGTTACCGTTTTTTCCCAATTTCGCATCAGGATGTCGTACATCATCCAGCACCTGGAACTCCAATCCAAATGCAGACCTTGGGGTTGTTGGTGTGGCCTGTTTTGCATCAACAAAATATTTGATGCCGCTGTTAGCACCTTCGGTTAATTTAAAATCAACTGTCAGTTCAAAATTATCATACTCCTTTATCGTAACTATATCGCCCCCGTTTGTGGATTCTGCACCACCTGAAGGTTCTACCATTAACAATCCATTTTCAATATTCCAGCCCTTTGCGGGAAAGTCATTGATAAAAGCTCCTTTCCAACCTGTTGTTGTTTTTCCATCAAACAACAATTTCCAACCGGCACTTTTTTCTTTTTTTGTCAATTGATTGTCCTGCGCCTGTGTACTTGTCATAAGCATTGTAAAACCAATACATATTGCGAAAGAGGCCAATTTAAAAACTTTCATATTCTTTATTTTAATTGTTCATTATCTATTTCAGCTTTGAATTTATGATGCATTTTTGACAGGCACACAACCGGAAAAATGACCGGGTATTAATTGATAAACCTGTACTTTGGTTAAGAAATACTTTGATGTAGTATAACCCTGTATAGTTAGTTTCTTGACTGTTGCATAGAAATAATCAAGATTATCATCACCTGATTTTTTCCCATCAATATCAGTAAGAAACCGTGCTCTCTCGTCTTGCGTACAATCGATAAACGATTTGCTAAATTCTTTCTTTGATTTTTTGTGAAATGCTTCCAGACCAGCCATAAATTTTTGCTGATCTTCCTGCTTATAGCAATCATCCACCATCATTAAAACAAACAGGTGTGCTGATACATCTTTTGCTCCCGGATTATCTGTTTTAGGAATAATTGTTTCTGCCAGTTCAGCCAGTAATTTTTCCTGGTCACCATCTATCCTGATTTTATTCAGCAAGATGGAAGCCTTGCTTTTATCCTCCATACAGGAAGGGATGAGCAGCAATGCTCCTGATGCAAATGCCAGTTGTTTTATGATGGTTCTTCTCTGCATAAAAAAAGTATTTTAATTTACATGCTTATTTTCATACCTTAAATATAATCCAATTAAAATATCTAATTCTTTACAGTTGGGCACATTTATTTGACCCACAAAGCTTAACGTGAAGAAGAAATTAGTGGGGTTACAAAATCCTGAAAATAAAGTCGAATAACTGAATGAAGCACGACTACTCTAATCTATTATTTGGCGACAGAAAGGTTTAATAATACAGTTATCATGAACTTAACTACATTCAAGTTCAAGTTAACTTGCTCAGTCTTACTATTATAACAGACTTTGCCACATATTTCCTTTTTGACTTCTGGCTATTTTTAACTCATCTTTTATTGCAGATTATATAACCGCTTTGTATGATCCGTCATTTCAACTTCCACCAGTTTATTATTTTCGAGAATATTGATCTTGCTGAATGGAAACAATTCCTTCTTACTCCATTGCTCACCTGATTTCTTCCATAACATCAGTGTGATATAAACTTTTGAAGAAGCTGTGCCAGCATCAAATACATCAATCACTTTACTTTCTTCACTTACAGGGTGTAATCCTTTTACAGGAAGCACTTCCATATTTTTCCAACCGGCAATGGAAACCATGGCAAGCTGATAAACCCCGTTATCAATGATCCGCACATCATATCCATTCACTTTCTTTTTCTGCTCTTTAATAAAACCTTTTACGTTGGGCAATGCATAATGACCAAGCCTTAGCTCTATTGCAGTATCAGCAGTAATTTTATCGATCCGTAAAATGCCATTTGGTAATGGAATATCAATTAAATTCAGTTTTACGTTTGGATTTGTTTCCAGCACCGCATCCCTGTAAAAAGCACCGTCTTCAAATTTTTTGAAATCATATAAACGCAAGGGCTCCCATTCATTTTTTTTATTCTTAAATACATAAGCCATCGCAACAGTACCATTGCTGCTGTCAGCCTGCCAGGGAAATGCACTGTTATATGATAGCCGGTTATAATTTTCGCTGCTGCGGAAAGGCTCATTAGCACCAATTAATTTTACATGACACCAGGCTCTTAATTCAGCTGCACCAATATTGGGATAATCAGTTACCAGCATTTGCGGACCGGGTAAATATTTGTTGTACACTTTATTTTTTTCAAGCGCCTGTTCCCAGGGTCCTTCATTTTCAACGGCCGTCCAGAAATCATTATCAGCAGGAACAAACAAACCAAGAAATGCTTTGCCCATCCAGAATGCACTGCCCCTGCAACTGTA
>JBEBHT010000072.1:0-13542 GCA_040081135.1 Lacibacter sp.
GATTTTAATTTCATGTTCTACCTGTACATGCATCCACAGGTAAATCCTTTTTTGTTATATGAACCGATGAATGCTGAAAACTTTTTGACTGTATTCAATGATCTTGAAAAAAAAGGTGTGCTGTATATTTTTGAAGATCAGCAGGAATCAATCGGCATGTTCAAACTTGTTCCACAGCATTTCCGCAATACACATATCGTTTACCTGGGAGGAATAGCAATAGATCCTGAACACGAAGGGAAGGGACATGGGTTACAAATGATGGAAGAAATAAAAGCCTATGCAAAGAAGAACGGTTTTCTGCGGATTGAATTAACGGTTGCAACAACCAATGAAAAAGCCATTCAGTTATATCTTAAAGCAGGCTTTCACCACGAAGGCGTATTGAAAAAATATACCTATTTAAAAAGTAAAGATCATTTTGTTGATGAAGCTGTGATGGCTTTCCTGTTCTGATCAGGGAACAGGATCATAACCACTTCCTCCCCATGGATGACATTTGCTGATGCGTTTTACACTCAGCCAAAAACCTTTGATAGGACCGTATTTCTTAAATGCTTCCAGTGAATAGTTACTGCAGGTAGGTGTATAGCGGCACTTGGGACCAATGGCCGGGCTGATGACATACTGATAAAATTTTATCAGTACAATAAAAGGAAAACTAAGAATTTGCTTCAGCACTTTCATCAGTAATGTTTGTTACTTTCTGTAAAACTACAGTTACCTTTTCAAAGATGAGGTTATAAGCAGGCAACTCCCTGCCTGTATAAATGATAAACAGGTTCAGTTGTATTTTCTTCTCTGTCACTTTATCTTTCAATTCATTTTTCTGCAAACGGTATGCTTCCCGTAATAACCGCTTTATCCGGTTACGGTCAACTGCTTTTTTAAAATTTCTTGTACTTACTCCTACACCAAACTGCAAAACAGATGTTGTATCCTCTTTCTTCAGATCTATATCAAATGAATAATAAACCCGCAAAGGAGAAACAGAAAATGTTTTTCCTTCTTTGAACAGTTGTTCAATCTGCTTGCGGCTTTTGAGCCGTTCATTTTTGCCGAGTGTGTATCGTTGTGCTTGTTCCAATTCTGTAAAAATAAAAAAGTCCCGACTGTTAACGCCGGGACTCAGAATATCTTCAATAAGAAAAATACTTATTTCTTAACGCCACGCTCACTGCTTACGCTGAGCTTATGACGACCTTTTGCACGACGACTGGCTAATACCTTGCGGCCATTAGCATCCTGCATACGTCTGCGGAAACCATGAGTGGTTTTTCTGCGACGTTTCGAAGGTTGGTATGTACGTTTTTTTCCTGGCATTGTTTTCTGTTTTTACTGCTTTAAAAATACCGGGGAGAAACCGGAAATTTCAGATCACCCAGTGAGAACACCACTTCCCGCTGTTTGTGAAAGGACGGCAAAGGTAGGGGAAACAGCCCAAAATACTGGTGTTTATGGGAAGAAAAATATCAGGATACCAGCTTTCTTGCCCATAGCATCGCCTGTTGCCACGCAAGCTCTTGTGCTTTCAGTAATTTTTATCATCAACCCACCCACTTTTAATTAGTCTTCTGTGTAGCACTCTGCTGCCCCTCCGGGGAGGGGATAATCAATTTGAAAGCTCCACATGCTCCGCATTCACCTCTTCACCATAAAATAAACGGGCATGGTTATTAAAATCAAGGGTTGAATCTGTTGTAAAAAACTGCCGACTTCTAATCTTTGTTAACCGTTCTTCCATTTCCGGATGACGATGCAGATAATCGGCCAAACTTTCTGCAACAATCTTTCCTTGTGAAAGCAGCTGAACCCCTTCGGGCAAATACTGCTGAATCTTTTTACTGAGCAATGGATAGTGTGTGCAACCAAGCAATGCCGTATCAATCTTGCCTGATTGTCTTAGCAATGCATCCACATATTCTTTTACGAAATAATCTGCACCTCCACTTTCATGTTCATTATTCTCAATCAGCGGAACCCACATGGGACAGGCCTGTTGAAACACTTTTATATCCGGGTAGAATTTATTGATCTCTATTTCATAAGACTCAGATTGAACAGTACCAGCAGTTGCTAACACCCCCACCTGCCTGGTTTTGCTATATTGTCCAATTACTTCTGCTGTTGGACGGATAACACCCAGCACCCTGTTGTTTGGATTCATCTTTTGCAGATCATTCTGCTGAATGGTTCGTAATGCTTTTGCTGAAGCTGTGTTGCAGGCAAGAATAACCAATGGACAACCCTGCTTAAAAAACCATTCCACACATTCTAAAGTATAACGGTATACCGTTTCAAAGCTTCTGGTGCCATAAGGTGCACGTGCATTATCACCTAAGTAAACATAATCATACTGCTGCAACTGCTGTACAATCTCCTGCATTACGGTTAAGCCGCCATAGCCTGAATCAAATATGCCGATGGGTCCTGTTTGCATAGCTGCAAAATAAGCACAAAAAAAATCCCCCCGCAAAGCGGGGGGATCTATATCATTTTACTGACTGAAATTATTTAGCCGGTGCTGTTTCTGGTATTTTCAGGAATTTCTTTACCAGAGGAAGTAAATCATCAGTTGTTGGTGTTACCAGCAACGCTTCCCTTGTAAATACATACGCATATCCGTTTGCTTTTGCTACAGTCTGAATTGCATCAAGAGCAAGCTTTTGAACGGGAGCATATACTTCCTGCTCTTTTGCCTGCAGCCACTGTTGTGCTTTAGTTGAGTATTGTTGTACATCTTCAGCTAATTTCTGATACTCGCTGAATTTGATGTCTTTTTTTGCCTGTGTCCATTTTGCAGAATCAGTACGGATGATGCTGTCTTTTTCATTGTACTCACGAATCATTTCTGCATACACCAGGTTCAGAGAATCCTGCAGTTTCTGCATTTTTTCCTGAGCTTTTTTTGTTTCAGGCATCACACTCAGTAATTCTCCTGTATTAATGTGACCCATTTTTTGCGCATTCACTGTTACAGCACTTCCCATCAATACTATAACTGCAAGAACAATAACTCTTTTCATTTTAAATCGGTTTGTTTTAATTTAAGTGTACTGACTCCCTCTTTTGGTTGCAAACACTGGTGGCTTTTGATTAAAGTTTAACACCTAAGATCTTCAGCACATCATCGCTTTTGTCCAGTTTTGGGTCGGCAAATATAACGGTAATTCCTTCACTTTTGTCCAAAATAAAATCGAACAATCTTTCTGTAGCCAGCTTCTGTACAGCGTTGTACACCTTATCCTGTATAGGTTTTACCAGCTCCTGTTTTTTCCGGAAATAATCACCTTCAAAGCCAAAACGCCTTTTTTGCAGGTCACGAACCTGTTTTTCTTTGTTAAAGATTTCGTCTTCCCTTTTTTTCATTAATTCCGGGGTTAACATGGCTCTTTCGGCATCTAACTGGCGGTACATTTTATCCAGATCGGCCTGCATCAGGTCAATTTCCTTCTGCCAGGCATCAGCCATCTCTTCCAGTTTTTTATTGGCGTCTTTATATTCAGGAATTTTCCCAAGAATATACTTGGTATCAATAATGGCATAACGCTGCGCCTTTGTAGCTGAAGCAAATGACAGCAGGCAAAACGCAAGAAAAAACAGTTTTTTCATATCGGGGTTTTTAAGAATGTTTATTCCGGTTCAAAACCAAGCATAAAGGTAAACTTACTCATATCTCTGAGTCTTGCTCCGGGGAATGCCCTGTCTAAACCAATACCATAATCAAAACCAAGTAAACCAAACATTGGCAGGAAGAAACGCATACCTAAACCGGCACTTCTGCGGAGTTGAAATGGATTATATGGTCTGTAGCCTATTGAAGGGTTTCTTAGATAATCCTGTTTATCATACCATCCATTGGCTGCTTCAAAAAATGCTAATCCAAAAATTGTACTGCTTGGGTTGGTGCTTAGCGGGTAACGCATTTCTACACTGTACTTATTGAAGATGGTAAAGAATGTATTGGCTGATGTTTGGTTGGCGTTATTGATCTTGGGGTTTGAATTATCATACACCGGATAACCTCTGTGTGCAATGATATCATAACCGATTATACCAAAGTTATTCTGCATACCTGCATCACCCACCTGGAAACGTTCAAATGGTGATATAGGCAGGTCTTTATTGTAACGGCCAAGGAACCCAAACTTCGCTGCAACTTTTAATACAAACTGACGGTTCTTTTCGGCGCCCATTGGTTTACCGATTGGTACATACCACTCATAATTCAAACGCCATTTATGATACTCAACCAAACGGTATTTTTCAGCAGGATCAACATATTTTGATGCATCTCTGAATAAAGACCATGGGGGTGTAAATGATGCCGTTAAAGAAAATGAAGAACCTGATCTCGGGAAGGTAGGCTGATCAATACTTGAACGGATGATCTGGAACTTGATATTAAAGTTATTTGATACACCACTATCCAGTTCAGGGAAGATGGGGTAATTTTTCAATTTATACTGTGTATAGTTTATAGAAGTAATCAGGTTGAAAAAATCATCTGGCCATTTTAACTGCTTGCCTAATGATACACTGGCACCAATTGTTTTCAGATACTGCGTGGTTGATTTCGCTCTTGTTGGTAAACCGGTAAGCGGATCAAACGCATTAGCGAGCTTGGTACGGAAGACACTTACAGTAAGGTTATTCCTTTTTTTACCTCCAAGCCATGGTTCGGAAAATGAAAAGTTTTGTGAACTGAAGGAAGGACCATTTGACTGAACACGTACACTTAAACGTTGTCCATCACCTGATGGCAATGGCTGCCAGGCAGACTTTTTGAAAATATTTTTTGTAGAGAAATTATTGAAGGTAATACCCAGGGTACCGGTTAAACCGATATACCCGCCCCAGCCTGCACTTAACTCCAGCTGATCACTTGATTTCTCTTCCAGTGTATAGTTAATATCAACCGTTCCATCATCAGGGTTCGGAACAGGATTCGGGTTAATTTTTTCCTGGTTGAAATAATTCAAGGCTGATAATTCACGGATAGAACGGATGATATCACTGCGGCTGAATTTTTCACCCGGCACTGTACGTAACTCACGACGGATAACATACTCCTTTGTTTTATCATTACCATAAATATTCACCGCACGAATGGTTGCCTGCGGGCCTTCTGAGAAACGGATTTCATAATCAATGGTATCATTATATACTCTTGATTCAATCGGCTCAACTTTAAAGAAGAGATATCCATCATCCATGTACAATCCACTGATGTCGCCACCTTCGGCCGACATTTGTTTCCCTAACTTTTTATTCAGCGCCTCAAGATTATAAATATCTCCTTTCTTGATTCCCAGAATCTGAGTTAATACAGAATCACTGTATTTTGTATTTCCTCTCCAGGTAAAATCACCAAAATAATACTGGCGGCCTTCCTGCACTTTTAATTCAACAACAAGATTTCCTTTTGAATTATAATAGTTGGTGTCTTTTTCAATAACAGCATCTCGGTAACCTAAAGAATTATAATACTCCAGTAATTTCTCTTTGTCTTCAATATATTTTTTTTGGTTGAATTTGGCAGCAGAGAATTTCACACGGAACCAGGGATCAAGAAAGTCCCTGATTTTGCTGGGTACTAAAAAATCCCTGTTTTGCAAAAACTGTTTAAACGTTGTGGTATCTTTTGTTCCGTAAACAAGCGGATCGCTTAAAGGATGCAATGTAAACCGCAGACGTTCTTTGGTTCCTTTTAATTGTTTCTTCAAACGCAGATCAGAAACATTGTCATTACCGCTGATGAACACTTCATCAATTTTTACTTTCGCTCCTTTATAAACATTGAACGTAAGATCAATAAAGTTTGGGTTAACACTGTTTTTTGTTTCAGTCACCACCACATCAATTTTCATGTACCCTTTATCAATATAATACTTCTCAATACGTTCAATACTTGTACGGCGTAGATTTTCAGTAATCACCTTATTGGGTGACAGACCGATTTTTTCTTTCAGATCATCTTCTTCTGTTTTCTTTACTCCTTTAAAAAAGAAACTTCCTAATCTTGCCCTTTCTGTTACATTTATTTCTATGTAAATATCTTTCCCGTCAACTCTTGTAATATAAATGGTGGCATCGTCAAAATATTGCTGACGCCAGATAGATGCAATGGCTTTGCTGAACAGATCACCACCGGGGAGGTATACTTTATCGCCAATGGCAATGCCTGTAATGGAAACAAGCAATGCAGAATCAAACGTTTTTGAACCGCTTACAGTTATTCCTGCAATGATGTATTCTTTTGGAGTCTTGTTGTTAAAAATCGCTTCCAGTTCCGGATCTACAGAAATGGGTTTCAGAGTGTCGGGTTGTTGTGCCCAAAGATTTAGTTGAAAGCCGAAGCAAACAATAAAAAGCAGTAATAAATTTCTATTCAAACGCATCAAAAATCAGTTACGGTTAAGTTGTAAGTTGGGTTATAAAAAATGCCGCTCATGCCTTTTATAGCCGGGCGGCAAAATAAACGCTTTTACTGAAACTCTTTGTTAAAATACCCTCTTTTACAAGTATCTTATGATTGTGTTTCATGTTCTTCTGTTTTTACCTGCTCGCCTGTTTTACCAAAGCGGCGTTCTCTTCTCTGAAAATCAAGAATTGCTTCATACAGATTTTCTTTTCTGAAATCGGGCCAGCGAACATTGGTAAAATATAATTCTGCATAAGCCAGCTGGTATAGCAGGAAATTGCTGATCCTGTATTCGCCACTGGTTCGTATCATCAGCTCAGGATCAGGAAACTCTCTTGTTGTTAAATAATCCTTGATGGTATCCTGGTCAATTGCAGCAGGATCTAACTTACCATCTTTTACATCTGTTGCAATATTCCTGATTGCATTCACAATTTCCCACCTGCTGCTGTAACTCAATGCCATGATGAGATTGAGCCCGGTATTGTTTTTCAGATCATCTACACTTTCCTGCAATTCTTTCTGCGCATAATCGGGTAGCATTTTGATGTCGCCAATTACATGCAGTTTAATATTGTTCTTATGAAGAATTGCGGTTTCTTTCCGGATGGTATCAACCAGCAATTCCATCAACCCCGTAACTTCTTCAGCTGGTCTGTCCCAGTTTTCTGTACTGAAAGCATACAGGGTAAGATATTTTACTCCCAATTCAGCACAACCCTCCACAATATCACGCACACTTTCCACTCCATGATAGTGACCGTATAACCTGTCCTGACCATGTTCTTTTGCCCAACGTCCATTCCCATCCATAATGATGGCAATGTGCTGCGGCAAACGCTCCGGATTCAATTGTTCACGCAAGGAACTCATAGCCATGAAAATTAAGGGCACGAAGGTAATGAAAAATAGGGCTGTGGCTGATGTGAAAGGATATTTAAGGAAAATTGGATTGTTCTTTCCTGTTTATTGCTTGCTTTTTTACTCGGCCATCAGCATTCCTATCGCCTGTAAAAAAGAATTGCAAGGCATATGCCTTGCAATTCTTTCAATTATCAAATATCCTTTAATTGATCGTAACTGTTTGTGCTTTTTCATCCAGCACTATTGTGTATGTACCGGATAGAGTTGGAGTTTTGAAATTACTTCCTCCTTCCCATTTAATTTTTCTGGCAATACCTGTTGCAGTTACACCACCGCTGTTATCTTCATAATCAAATGCACCCCAGTCATTACCTGCAAGGAATTTAATATCCTTGCCGCCGATAAGCGTAATGGATATTTGCCATCTGCCATTACCCATATAAGTCATAGCAGGACTTGCTCCTGGGTTCCATGCTGCAACACCCTGAATACCGTCACCAACTACTCTCATCTCTGTAGCAGGAGACATTTCATATTTCACATTATCAATACCACGGCCATCCCAGATAACTCTGTATCTGCCGGCAGTAGTAATATCAGGCATATTCGCTCCATTAACTTCCAGGTTACTTCCGCTTGCACCTGCTGATCCATAGCTTCTTGCATTGGTAACAGTAATATCGCCACTGTTCCAATCGTTATGATCAATCATTTTCCATCCGCTTGCTGTAAAATCGGTTACACCAACAAACAGATTGGTAGCTGAATTACCCATAGCATAGTTAGGGAATACATTTGCCGGAGTCCATCCTGCGCCTGTTGCACCGCCAACAAATCCCATTCTTCCTTCTCTAATATCATACTGTAGAGAAGTTCTGTCGATGGATATTCTGTAGAAACCATCAGCGGGTACGGTAAAGTTTGCCCCACCTGGTGCCAGTACTCCACCTGTTCCTCCATAATTCACATCCCAACTGCGACCCTGTGTAACTTTAAATTCTGACCCACCCGGTAACCAGATGTAGATATAATAAAGTTTATTTAAAGCTGCCGGTCTTGTATCCCTGATTAATTCAGGTGCGTCTCCAGGTGTCCAGTTGGTACCATTACCTGTTGCAGTTTGGTAGCCCCCTGGCAGATAAAAGCGTAACAATGGAATATAGGTTGCAATAGTTACTGATACAGTATTTGAATAAGAAATTGCACCTTGTGCAGTCACTGCTTTTACTCTGTATTCAATCTTTCCGGTCGTACCACCTGCTACTCCTTCAGTTAAAGCTGTTTCATTCATTTCACCCTCATTAAGCTGTTTCAGGTAAATGGTATTACCAACAGCAATAGTTTGTGGCGAAGCAAAATTTTTGGTTGCTGAATCGTACTGTATTGAATAGGTAACAACTCCGCTGTAGCCGTTAAATGCAGCAGACCATGTAAACTTATTCGATGGATTTGATGCCGTATTTAATGTTGGAGCTATAGAAGTTTTTTCTGTAACAAGTACAGATGGATCGTTGTATGGGGTTACTGTAACCTTTACAATATTCGACTTGTACTGTTCATTATTGTTGGCATAAGAAGAAGTAACTCGAAAATCCAATGCAACAGGAACACCTAATGCAAAACCATAATTCAGAAGCATGTTATTCAGCTGCTTGCCGGTAATGGTGTGCGTTTTACTGCCTGTAAGAATAACAGTATTAGGTTTTGAAAAATTCTTTGTGCTTGAATCAAGTTCAACTATATACTTATACGTATTTGAATCTGTAGCATAAGCAGGACTTGTCCAGTTGAGGGTTAAAATAACCTTTGTTGAATCAGCGGGTACGGGAGTTACTGTTGCTGACGAAGAAGACAATACAACAGCCGTCCCGTCTTTATAATATGTAAGATCGGGGGCTTTTTCACAAGCTGCAAATGCAAAAACCACAAGCAGCATGATTAAGCCAAGTTTATTAAATAGTTTCATGTGTTTTAGTTTTTATTGTTTTACAGCAGTATAAACACCTAATTGAAAGTCGACTGTTATTTTATATGTACCTGCAGTTGGTGGACCAGGGAATTGCGGATCAGAATCTTTCTTTTCAAATTCACCACTTGCCCATGTACCTGTTGTCATGTGATATTGTGTACCCCATACTCCCATAGCCTGTACCAGTTTATATCCTCCGCCACCAGGTAAAGCAACTGTTATCTGGTAAAGTGTTTTAGAAATTTTTGTAAATTTTTGAGATACATCATAAGGAGCTAACAAAGGATTATTCCAGCCGCCAAAACTTGCATCACCAACTATCCATAAATTGCCATCATTATAATTGTTGGCTGAAGTGCCGGGAGCTTCAATTTTTGGAGGCGGTGTAAATGGCTTAACTGTAAACGCAATTGTATTTGATGTTAAAGGAACAGCATTGGTATTGATTCCGAGACTTGAAGTAATTCTCGCCTGTAATGAATATGTTCTGCGGGGTTCCAGTTGAAGTAACATGGTATTACCCAGAATCCCATTTAATTCAGCAACGGTATAGGCTTTTATTAAATCCTTTGCAAATACAGTTGTGTATTTTTTACCGCTGCTGAAATTACCGCCAAGTGTATCAAGCTCCAGAGTATATTTCACGTCCTGTGAACTGATGCCTGTGGTAAACTTATATTCTGGGTTTGTCCACTTTAACGTGAGAGCCGTATTGGTTTCCTCTCCCGGTTCTAAACGAACAGCCGCTGTACTGGCTGTTAAAACGGGGTTGGCGCCGGTTTCAAAATGAATTTTATTTTCTACTTTCTTGCAGGCAAAGAAAGAGACCATTGCCAGCAGAAGTGAAAATCTTGTTATGTATGATTTCATGTCTTTTATTTTTTTATTGATTAATAGCCTGCGTTCTGTGTCAGATTTGGATTGGCGGCAATCTCTGAATCAGGAATAGGATAAATCTTTCTTATTGCTGCCACACCTGTTCCACTTTTAACACCACCTTTCCATGGCCATAAATAAGTGCCTTCCACAAAACGGTCGAAACGAATCAGATCAGTACGGCGGAATCCTTCCCAGTACAATTCTCTTGCTCTTTCATCAAGAATATAATCCAGCGTATAACTGCCGATATTACCTGCAACAACCTGTGCCCTTGTACGTAAAGCATTTAAATAAATAACCGCCTGTGCATCGCTTCCACCTGTTCCGCCACGCTTCACCGCTTCCGCATAAATGAGATACATTTCAGCTAAACGGAAAAGGGGAAAATCAATATCAGAAAATGTTTTTTCAGGATCATTACCAAACGCACCACTACGTGTACGGTTGCGGTATTTAATTACAGCCAGCCCGTCTTTAAAATCTGAAATATTATTGATCTCTAAATTCTGTGATCCTGCAGTGAACTGTGCTCTTTTATCACCTGTACCATTTACATCAGGAAACAGGTTGGGCAGATTTTTTGTTGCACGGATACCACCCCAACCGGTAAGACCAGATACTCCTCTATCCATATCACCACCAACAGAAGCATTTACTAAGAAAGTAGTACCACCCCAGTTTTTAGAGCGGATACCATCATAGTTTAATGTGAGGATGAATTCAGGATTGTTAACGTTGTTATCTGCAAGTCCTAACCAGGTATAGTTGCTGAGCAAACCATAACCTGCATCAATTACCTTTTTAGAATAAGTAATTGCATCTGTGTATTTATCGGTGCCGGTATAAACTTTTGCATTCAGATACATACGTGCCAGTAATGACCAGGCAGCAGCTTTATCAGCACGACCATAGTCGCCGGAACGGGGAGCTGATAAATCACCATCAATTGCTTTCAATTCAGATTCGATATAAGTGAATAACTGTGCACGGTTTGTTTGAGGCGGGTTGAATTTTCCGATTGGATCATTTTCTGTTGTAAACCCTGGATTCGCATATAAATCAAGTAATACCCAATTGGCGAATGCACGGATAAATCTTGCTTCTGCATGCATCTTCTTAATATTATCTGCAGATAAACCACGGCCGCTTACTTTATCGGGAGCACTTTCCCTGATAAATTCATTACATAAAGTAACAATGTAAGTACAACGGTAATACAAGCCTTTTAACATTGGGTTACTGGAACTCCAGTTCATGTTATGGAAATCCTGGATGCCCGGATCATTCCATGCAACAACTGCTTCATCTGTACTTAATTCCTGGGCTTTCCAGAATAAACGTACAAAATCAGAAGTTCCTTCATCAATACCTGCTACGTCACCGTTGCCGGCAGGACCCTGGTTACCTGTAAGAGCCACACTACCGTATACTTTTGCAAGTACCTGTAAATATCCTGCTTCAGTTGAATACACATTTGCTGAAGGAAGTGTGTTTGGGGGTTGTTTGTCGAGCGATTTTGTACAGCCGCTCAAAACAGCCATTCCCAACACCAAAGAAGCTATATAAAATGAAATACGTTTCATATTGCAGATGTTTATTTATTAAAAATCAAGATTTACTCCCAATACATATGTACGTGGGCGTGGATAAATAGTGTTATCAATTCCACCGGCAATTTCAGGATCAAGTCCTTTATACTTGGTGATCACAAATACATTCTGAATATTAGCTGTGATGCGCAATCTTACATTCTTTGCAATTTCACCAGCATCATATCCAACATTGATATTATCCATTTTCAGGAAAGATGCATTCTTCAGATAGTAATCAGAAAAATACTGGTTATTAAAGAACCCTGTGTTCAGATAATCTTTTGTTCCGTTGGCTAAGAATCCAAGCGGGTTAACAATCTGGCGATATACACCCATGTTTGAATTCATGTTATCATACATATAATTACCAATGCTTCCACGCATTACAAAACCTGCAGAAAAACGTTTCACACTGATGCTTGAAGTAATACCAACAAAGTATTTTGCTTCAGGCGACTGCAGGATATACAGATCTTTTTCATTGATGATACCGTCACGGTTTAAATCTTCATATAAACCTTCAATTGGTTTGTTGTTGGCATCATAGATTTGCTTATAAGCATAGAATGAATAAGGACGCTGACCTACAATATGACGCTGAATGGTATTACCTGTACCACCACTGATACCACCTACTTCCACACCTGTAAAGTTTGGATCTTCATTTACAAGCAGCTTGGTAATTTTTGGTACTACATATGTAAAGTTTACGCCAAAATCCCATTGAATATCTTTGGTTCTTACCGGAACAACATTCAGTGTTACTTCCAAACCTTTACTTTCAATATTTCCTACGTTAGTAAACAGGCGGTTGGTAAAGTTTGATCCTGCAGGAATAGGAACAGTACTTAAGAGGTCTTCTGTTTTACGTAAGAATCCTTCCACTGTACCATTAATGCGGTTATCCATAAACCCAAAGTCAATAGCAGCATTAATATTGGTTGTTGTTTCCCAACGGAGATCAGCATCATAATCACCCGGCCTGAGCATATTCACATAATTGCTGCCGAACTGGTATTGTGCCTGGTTATTACTTAAACTGTATACAGGGATATAGCCATAGAAAGGAATACCATCCTGCTGACCTGTAACACCGTAACCTGCACGCAGTTTCAGGTTAGATACAACTTTTGAGTTTTTCAAAAACTCTTCTTCGTTAATCTGCCACGCAAAAGCAGCAGATGGGAAGAAACCCCAGCGGTTATCCTTGCTGAACTTAGATACACCATCAGTACGTGCATTTAATGTAACGGTATATTTATTTGCTAACGTGTACACGAAACGGCCGTAATAAGAGATCATGGTAAAAGCCCGAACCTGTGAAATAAATTCCTGCTTTGAACCCGGAACTGTATCCCCTTTAAATCTTCTGTCTGGGCTGTTGTAGATGTAAAATTCAAAATCCTGGTAACCTGTACCTGCAGTAAAATCAACACGGCTGTTGATTGCTTTAAAGGTTTGAGCATAGTTGAAATAAAAATCAACCAGCTTATTGGTGCGGCTTTGATAATAAGGGTTGTTAACCCCTTTACGGCGATAGTTATCAGCAGCACTGTCGCTCACAATATTTGTACCACCACCTTTTGAAACATCATATCCAAGGTTCAGGTTTGCACGCAGTCCTTTTACAAAAGGAACCTGGTAATCAAACTGAATATTACCAATACTGCGGTACACTTCGCTTGTATTTTCCCTCAGGTTTAATAAACCAACAGGATTGCGGTTTGACAACTGGGTAGGCAACCCGTCAGGGTCTGTCCATTCCCAATAACCACCATATCTTGCGCTGCCGCTGTTGATTGGTTTTGTTGGAT
>JBEBHT010000454.1:0-3163 GCA_040081135.1 Lacibacter sp.
TTGCTGTATTGAAAGCTGGTATAACTTAAACCATACCCAAACTCAAACTTTGGAAAAATGGATTCATCATTGTAGGAAGAATTATAATTGCGGTTACTGTCGTTTGTTGCCGGGCGGCCTGTATTAAAATAGCTGTAATAAATCGGAATCTGTCCAACACTGCGTGGAAAAGTCATAGCCAGTTTTGCAGAAGGATTATAATCTCCAAACAAAACATCAGCAATAGCATTTCCAGCTTCACTGCCCAGCCACCAGGTATATAAAATGGCCGGTGCGTTTTCGGCTGTATAGTTAAATATCAATGGACGGCCTGCATTAATCAGCACCACAACAGGTTTACCTGTTGCCAGTAATTCCTTCAGCAATTCTTCCTGCACACCGGGAATACTGAGATTACTCCTGCTTTTTGCTTCGCCACTCATATCTCTTCTTTCACCAATGCTGAGGATCACTACATCAGACTGTTTCGCTATCGCAACAGCTTCTGCAAAACCATCTTTATTGCTTCCTTCAATATCACATCCTTTTGCATATATTAAGGTTGTGTTTGCACCCACTTTATTCTGCAATCCCTCCCACTGAGATACAATGAAATTTGAATCAACACCGGGCACTTCCACATCCCAGAAACCTTTGTTCTGTTTCACGGCTTTTACCAATGGCCCGATGAATGCAATTGTTTTTGTATTTTTTGATAAGGGCAATAAGTTGTTTTGATTTTTCAGCAACACAATACTTTTTGCTCCTGCTTCTCTGGCCACTTTTACATGCTCAGGATTATTTAATGCGGCCTGTTCTCTTGCTTCATTGCAGAACTTATACGGATCATCAAATAAACCGAGTTCAAATTTCTTACGCAGGATTCTTTTTACTGCATCATCAATCAAGGCCATTGGCACTTTGCCATCTTTTACCAATTGTACCAAACTGTTCTTATAACAGCGGCTTTCCATGTCCATATCGCTTCCTGCGGTAATTGCAGACAATGCAGCTTCGTATTGATTCTTTACATTACCATGATTGATCATCTCACCAATTGAACCCCAGTCGCTCACAACAAATCCTTTGAAGCCCCATTTGCCTTTTAAAATATCCCGTTGCAAATATTTATTTCCTGTTGCAGGCACACCATTGATGTCATTGAATGAATTCATAAAAGTAGCGGCACCTGCATCCAATGCAGATTTGAATGGAGGAAGATAAGTTTCCCATAACATTCTGTCGCTCATATCAACTGAATTATAATCACGGCCGCCAATGGCTGCACCATACGCTGCAAAATGTTTTACACAGGCCATCACAGCATTTATATCACCTAATTTATTTCCCTGGAAACCTTTTACTCTTGCATACGCAATCTTTGAACCGAGATAAGTGTCTTCACCTGCGCCTTCCATCACCCTTCCCCAGCGTGGATCACGGGCAATATCAACCATGGGTGCAAATGTCCAGTGAATTCCTGCTGCACTTGCTTCCGTTGCTGCAATTCTTGCAGTGAGTTGAATTGCATTGAGATCCCAGCTGCATGCCTCTGCTAATGGAATCGGAAACGTTGTTTTATATCCGTGAATCACATCCTGTCCAAACAGTAAAGGAATTTTTAATCGGGATTGCATGGCAATCTGCTGCCAGCTTCTTGTACGTTCAACACCAACTGTGTTTAACAAAGAACCAACCTGTCCATTTTTTATTTGTGCTATCTTATTATTATCAGGCGTTACAGGTCCTGTAGCTACATGATCGTCATTGTACTGATTCATTTGACCAATCTTTTCTTCCAGTGTCATCAGCTTTAGAACTGAATCAACTTTCTGACTGATTGTTTTTTTCTGTGCAACAACGGTTACAAGCTGGCCGATAAACAAGAGCATCAAAACAGCTACAGGAAAGTACTTTTTAAACATGGCATTTATATTAATTGGTAAACAGTCATTTTAGCTTTAGAGTTTAACAAATTGCGTTACAGTAACTCCTTTTTTGTCGGTGATTTTTATCAGGTATATTCCGTTAACAAGACTGCTGATATCAACCTGTTTGGAAATTACTCTCTCTGTAAGAAGCATTTTACCGCTTACATCAAAGATCACAACTGTTGCATTACCGGCAAAGCCTTCAATCATCAATACATTATTTGATGGATTGGGATAAATCTTAATCGACGGATTTTGAAGATACGATACTCCCGTTGTTCCCAATTCCTGAGTTACAATCAATGTTTGGGGAACTACGCCTGCAGCAGAGATTGTAACATTTGCTGTTCTGATTGAATTTGCCGGATTCATTTCAGCTGTAAGTGTAATTGTTGCATTTCCTGTTCCGTTTACATTGTTAGCAGTTAACCAGGTTTGATCGCTTGCTATTGTCCAGCTCACATTTGAAGTAATATTAAATGTGTTGGTACTGTTAGCTGCCGCAGCAATAGTCAGTGCATTTGCTGAAAGCGATAAAGTATTTGAGGCACTACTGATCTGGTAAATATCATCAAACAGGAATGTAGAATTGGCAGTTCCATTTCCAACTGTTCCAAAGTCGAACATGAACACGAGCTTGTTGTATACATTCGAAGGCTTCCCTGTAAAATTCCAGGTTAAGGTTTCCCATGCATTGGCAACAGTAGTATTGGTTGATACTTCTGAAGGCCCGACATCACCTTCCAGCTTTAGCAGAACAGGCACTCCTGCTCGTGGAGAATATACTTTCATAGAGAAAGTACTGAGCGTTGAAAAATCAATCTTATTACTAAGTGTTAAATAACTGCCAGCCCAGGTTGCTCCTCCGTTGCGAATAATCCGGCCAACTTTATTACTTGTGTTGATACCCGTTTGATTTGGATTTACAATAACAGAACCTGTTCCTCCATCAAAGTCAGTAAAGAGATAAGTACCTGCCGCTTCAAAATTAATTGGAAGCGTAATAGATATTGCTGACCCATCCTGGGTTACAGCAATTGTTTTTGCAGGCAATCCATTGCCGGTAATTGTTATTGTTGCTGTGCGACTGGTCGTCGCTGTATTGTCTGCTGCTGTTGCTGTAATTGTTGCAACACCTGTACCACTTGTGCTGCTGAGTGTTAACCATGTTTGATTACTTGCTGCTGTCCAGCTGACATTAGAAGTAATATCAATTGTCTTTGGGGTAGCGGCAACAGCTGTAAAATTTAATG
>JBEBHT010000073.1:0-13531 GCA_040081135.1 Lacibacter sp.
GAAATTGGCCAGGTGGTTCGGTTAAACAATGTGTTCTTTGATTTTGATAAGTGGGATCTTCGTCCGGAATCATTTATTGAATTAGGCAGAGTGGTTACCCTGCTGAAAGAAAACCCTTCCATTGAAATTGAACTAAGTGCACATACCGACAGTCGTGGTTCAGATGAATACAATATTAAACTCAGCGATAACCGTGCACGTTCAGCCGTAGAATACATTATTGCACAGGGCATTCCTGCAAACAGAATCATTCATCATGGTTATGGTGAAACCAAACCGGTGGCCACCAATGATACTGATGAAGGAAGACAATTAAACCGAAGAGTAGAATTTAAAATATTAAAGAATTAATACCCACTGTTTCAACGGTTGCTTTTGCAACTGACAACTTATAAAAAACCGGAACAGTTTGTTCCGGTTTTTTTATAAAGTTTCAAAAGATTTATTTCGCAGGCGCAGCTGCAGGCATATCAGTATTCCAGATATCTCTATGCATTTTCCATTTGCCATTTTCCTCTTTCCAGATAACAATAAATTTTCCTTTGTCGAAAGAAACTCCTTTGTCGCCCAGAATTTCATAAGTACCTGTTTCAACAACAGCATCTTTTCCTCCCATAACTTCTTCTGTTGTTAATTTAATATCCCTGATGCCCATTTTATAACCACCGTTGAAAAAGGCAGTGATTGCCTCGGCACCGCACATGCGTGGCATGTTCGATGGGCTGATACAGGCATCACTTGTATAATGACTTACAAATGCAACAGAATCACCTGTTGAAAAATTACTGCCGTAAGTACTGTTACTTGCTGCAATAGCTGCTTTCGCTGAATCAAGGCTAAAGGTGACCGTTTCCGTTTTTGTTACTGTTTCTGTATTACAGGAAATCAATAAAACACAAAAAGCTAACACTGATAAAAAAGTTTGTTTCATTTTTTTAATTTTAGTTGGGTGAATATAGATGCATTAAATGGCTTGAACACTGTGGCTGGTGGGTATACTCAGAAAACTGGCTTAAACACAATAATGGCAGTTTCAAACAGGAGTTTTTGAATAAACATCCGTTTGTTGTGAAAAAAGGGAAATAAGCAGTAGCTTAGAATTAAATCATTTTTTTTGAACACACTTGCCATGAAATTGATTTTCATCTGCACACTTTTATTCATTTCCTATTCCGGCAAAGCCCAAAAGGGAACGATTGCAGTAAGCGGTAGCCTGGCAAAAAATGCAGATGTTCTGAATGTAAAAATGGGCACACAATGGTTTGGAAAAATCTGGAAATTCCGTTTTGGTGATTATGAAGTAGTATCAAGCAAACTAAACTGGACAACGACCAGCAACAAAGCTTCACTTTTCAACCGAAAAACAGAAAGTACCACAACGAAAAAATTTTCATTCCTGCTAACCAACCATTCAGCCGACACAGCAAGGGTAAATGCAGCACGCAGAATAAAAGTAAACGGATTGCGTGAAATTGAAATCCTTCCTCATTTTTCTATTGGCAGTGATGAATTACTTTCTGAATCAGGCAACTTCACGGCCTTTATTAATATCAATGAAGACACAACCAACACCTGGGTTCTGTTCTTGAGTGTTTTCAGGACTAATGTAGAAGACAAATATTATGATGCATTTCTTACCAATGGCGAACGGCGAATCCTCATTCTTCCGGTTACATCCAATGACAACCGTTCCATTCCCTCTCTTGGTTATGAGTTTCAGGAAAATGGAGAGCCGCTTTGTGCCGTTCAATATTATGGTGGAGGTGTGATGGGTACTAATAAAAATATCATCTGGCTGAACAAGTCTCTTGATAAGGATATGAAACTGACCCTTGCCGCAGCAATGACAGCATTGTTACAGATAAAAGCAGCCTCACCGAGTCCTGGCTTATAAGTTGATTCCGGTTTTTTCTTCAATATTGGCAGAATTGTTAATCTTCTCTTTTTCTGTTCTTATTGCATCTACTTTTCAAATATCTTTAGCCATATAAATCAACAATGGTATGAAACCTGTTTTATTTCTTTTTTCTTTCCTTCTAATATCTGTTCTCTCCCACGCACAAAATTTTGCTGAAGTGGAGCAACTGATGTTGAACAATCAAAAATTATTAGGTGATGACCAGGTATTACTGATATATAAAGATGTAAAGATCGCTTACCAGAAAACACTGGGAGATTTTCGCCCAAATATACAGGCACCGATTGGTGAAAGCAGTCAATGGTTAACAGCAGCGTTGGTGATGATATTAGTTGATGAAGGCAAATTGAAACTGGATGACAATGTTGGTAAGTACCTGCCCATTTTTCCCAAATGGATGAAAGGCTATATCACTATCCGCAACTGTTTGAGTCATACATCAGGAATTGAAGCCGATAAATCAGGTGCAGGAAAACTTTTTCAGAAAAAAAGTTTTTCAACCCTTGAAGAAGAAGTGAATTACTATGCAGAGAAAAGAGATATTGCCAATAACCCCGGAGCCTGGTTTCAGTACAACGAGATGGGGCCGAATATCGTTGGCCGTGTACTGGAAGTCATCACTAAAAAGAAATTCGACCGGTTAATCCAGGAAAAATTGTTACGTCCGCTTAATATGCGTTTTACAAGCTTCAGCAATTATACTTCTGCAATGAGCCCTGCAGATGGAGCAAAATCAACTGCCACCGAATACATGAACTTTTTATCCATGCTGCTCAATAAAGGAAAGTTCAACGGCAAACAAATCATCAGTGAAGCATCTGTTGCAGAAATGATGAAACTGCAAACAGGATCGGCTTTGAATAAATACACACCCCCTTTCATGACCGGTTTCAATTACGGATTAGGAACATGGTTAGAAACAAAGGATGGAACAGTTGTGAATTGTGTTTCACAAAACAGTCCTTTTGTATGGATTGATTACTGCCGTGGTTATGCCTGCATCATTTTATCAAAAAAAGAAAGGGATATACAGAAAAGGGAATTGTATAATCAATTCAAAGCAGCTGTTGACAATCAGTTCATTTGTAAATGATGAAGTAACTTTCTAATTTGTGAATACTTTCAACCATTTACCATGTACGAACATAAAAAACAACCGCTTGCTCCAAAGGAAGTCTTTTACAAACGTGTAGCATGGAGTATTTTTCTTGCGACGATTATTTTACTCGTTTGCCTGTTTATTGGCATTCTCGGTTATCACTACAGTGATGATATTCCCTGGCTGGATGCTTTGCACAATGCCTCCATGATTTTAAGTGGTATGGGGCCGGTGGTAACAATTACGTCAGATGCAGGCAAATGGTTTTCTTCTTTCTATGCCTTATTCAGCGGAGTGGTTTTTATTACTAATATCGGCTTGATACTTGCACCTGCATTGCATCGCCTGATCCACAGCCTGCATGTAGAAGATAAAAATTAGATGAATTGTTCAGTAACACTTTCAGTTTACTCCAGAGTTAATACTTTGTCTTTGCATAACAATATTGATCAACATAGCAGCATCATTAAACAAACTGCCGAAGAGCTTGGATTTGCCTATTGCGGTATTGCCAAAGCAGAGAAACTTGATGACGATGCCCGCCGATTGGAAACATGGTTAAACAAGGGAATGAATGGAACCATGCAGTACATGGAAAATCATTTTGACATGAGGGTTGATCCTGCAAAACTGGTACCCGGCGCAAAAAGTGTAATTACACTGATGCTGAATTATTATCCTTCAGCAAAACAACAGGATAATGCACCAAAGATTTCGAAGTATGCTTACGGAAAAGATTATCATGAAGTGATCCGTAATAAACTGCATGAGTTCATTGCGTCAATCAAAACTACTATCGGCGATATTAACGGAAGAGGGTTTGTTGACAGCGCCCCTGTTCTTGAACGTGCATGGGCCCAAAGAAGTGGCTTGGGATGGATCGGGAAAAATGGAAACCTGATTAATAAACAAAGTGGCTCCTTCTTTTTTATTGCAACATTAATTTGCGACTTAGAATTAGCATATGATTCTCCATTTGCAAAAGATTACTGCGGCAGTTGCACAAGATGCATAGATGAATGCCCGACAGATGCCATCCTTCCAGATAAAATCATTGACGGCAGTAAATGTATTTCTTACTTCACAATAGAGTTAAAAGATGCACTGATTGATGAAAACATGAAAAGCAAATTCGATAACTGGATGTTTGGCTGCGATGTATGTCAGGATGTTTGTCCATGGAACCGATTCAGCAAAGCTTCAACTGAAACCAGCTTTACGCCCATTCCTGAAGTTTTAAATCTTTCTACAAAAGAATGGGAAGAAATGAGTGAAGATGCTTTCAAACAAATCTTTAAAAACTCTCCGTTGAAACGGACAAAATTTGCCGGTATTAAACGTAACCTGAAATTTATCAGTGAAAAATAAAAAGAGAAGACTCTTCCCACCACATAAATTAAGAACACTATAAGGATAACAGGTATGCCATACTTTTAAGCAGAATGATGAAAATCAATAGCATGTTGGAAGTATGGCATACCTCCAGCGGCACTTCCCATTAAAACTTGTATCCAATTCTGAACAGGATGCGGTTCATTGTATAGTCCAGTGTACGTTTTGTCATAACAGAAGTTGTTCCATTCCAAACCTGCTCATCATAAATTTCAGTGATTGTTTTTGTACTGTAACCAAGTGCTGTAAAAAATCCTCTGTGCTTACTGTTAAACAATGTATATCCAAAACCCAGATCGGTATAAATTCCATTTTTGAATACGCCCGGCGAAGGACTCCATCCCCACCAGCCACCACTATTACGGAGATTCTTTTGATTTTCAGTTGGCCAGGCAATATCAGATCCCGCATTTGCATAAATGAATAATTGCCTGTTTCCTTTACCGAAATATTTTTTCACATCTGCAAATACCGGAACTGTTCTGTACTTATAATAATCAAATCCCGATCCTGCACCAATATACCATCCTTTGAATTCATACCCTGCTGATAACAGAATCTGACCGTTTACATGATTATCGCCGTTGAGTAAAGCTGTTTGTGCTGAAACAGATAATGCCCCTTTCTGTTTTATCTGTTGCGCCCCTGCTGTTAAAACAAACAGCAAACCGGTTACACTTAAAATAAATCCTTTCATATTACTATTACTTTATAATCGAAATCTTACCAACAACAGCAGCATTTGCAGGATTGGTATAGTTAATAAAATACAATCCGTCTTTTGCAACAGTAATTGCCAATCCGCCCAAAGCAATCACATCATAAGTTTCAATTCCACTGATCTGCTTTATTTGTACAAGACTGTTTACATTAGCAGCATTAAAAATCTTCAGTCCCTCTTTTCCGTCGCAAATCAATAAGAGGTTTCCATCTTTTGAAAGGCCTGAAGGCTCTTTCAGTTGATAAGATTTAATGAGTGATGGTGAAGTGAGATTATTGATATCAAGTACATCAAGCTGATTGAGAAAACCTGCGCAAACACTGTTGCTTCTAAGAGTAACAAATGCATTATGGTCATCTGCAATAACCGGATCACAAACTCTTGCATGAGTAAACTGTCCAAGCTTTGTTGGGTTATCAGGATTGGATGCATTGTAAATAAACATACCAGTCTGTGATCCGATAAACAATTTATCATGGTAAGGGAAAACAGTTTCAATATTTCCCTGGGTGAATGCAACCGTTTTTACATACGCAGGTGCAGCGGCATTTGATGTATTAAATACTTTCAGATCACTCCAGCTTACAGTATATAGCCTCTCCCCCATTAATGCAAATCTTGCCATAGAGCCACCAACACCATTTGTTACTCCTGGATTTGCAGATGGACCTGATGAAGAACTGAAATTGGAAAAAACCAACATATCCCTGCGGAAATTACTATTAAACACAGGCACATTATCCATTCTGTGTTTTATAACTGTATCTATACGTACCCAACTGGTGATGATTTTTGATGTATCGGGAGAAAAACCATTAGAGTACATTCTGTGCGGAAATACACCTTCTATAAATTGTTTCACTACCACATTTTGCGGATCGCTGATATCAATGGTTACAAGATCAGTATAGCAATCAGCATAAAGATAATTTCCTCTTACTGCCAGATCTACACAACCCGGGATATTTACAAAGGCTATATTTCTCGGAGCAGCGGGATTGCTAAAATCAATAATGTGTACACCCTTATCCAGCTCACTCAAAAATGCATAATTCCCTCGTACAAATAATTTTCCGGGATTGGTTACAGAAATTGCAGGGCCGCTTTTCGCTTCAGCTTTTACTTCAGCTTTGGTTTTATATACGGGCTGAAAAAAAGTATAGGATTCTGTAACGGTATCTTTTGTACAACCGGAGATCCAAGCAATGGCAAGAAAAAAGAAACAGGTTTGAAAGAATGATTTGTATCGCATAAACAGTGTTTGAATTATTAACAGTTAATCTGCAACATCCGTTGCACCGGTTCAGTTATTTTTTATTCAATCTCCACGACAATTGAATTCCGGTAAAGGAAAGATGCTGATTGAGATCAAGTGACTTTTTCCATTGGCCTGACAGCCCGTACTGGTATTGCAGACCAAGTTGTAATGGGTAGTTCATCTTCTTAACCAGGCCGAAAGAAATTCCTGTACGCAACTGCAATTGTGAACGGCTGAACAGGGAACGGTCGTAATAATAAGTTTTGGTTGCGCTGTAATAATATTGTGCGTTGGAACCGGCCAGGTAACTGTAAGCAATTCCTCCATTAAAAAGAATGGGGCGCTTTGCAGTTTTGTTCACCTGCAGGTGATACAGAACCGGTATCTCAATAAAATGATATCTGTCTTTATAAGTGGCGCTGTTTCCAACCCTTGCGTAATTGTTTACTACACTGGTACCAAGACTGTTGCTGAATTGTGCATCTGCATAAACAATACCACTTGTTTTATGTGATGATGAATAATAACCATACGCAAGACCGATTGATAAAGCAGAGCGTTTGGCAATTGATTTTTTTAACTGAACACCTGCGGTAATTCCAGCTCCATTTTTCACTTTAGCAGAATCTGAAGGTGATGGCGAATATCCACCACTGCCAACAGAGCCGGGTGTAGCATACAATCTGTCACTCTTATTTGAGCCTTCAGTGAACTGACTCATATCTGCAACACCTCCTCTGAATATAAGAGCAACTTCAAGTTTCTTCTTTTTACTGATTACAGGTTTAGCAACAACTACCGGCTCATTAACAGGAGTACCTGCAGAACTATCTGCAACAACAGACTCTTCTGCAGTTACAGGTTTTCCTGACACTACAGGTTCTTCAGTTACTACAGGGTTCCCTGTTAAAACTGGTTTTTCTGATATAACATTTTTATTTATTTCAATCTGTTCTTTCTGCTTCACTTCTGCTACTTCAGGTTCTTTTTTTACTTCAGGCAATGGAACATTCACTTCAATATGATTCACTGCGTCCGGATTTTTTATTTCTGCCCCAACAGGCTTTTCTTCTTTTACAATAAATTGATCTTTTTCATTTGCTGATACTTTTTGGTTCTCTTTTATCTTTAGTTGATCAGCAACATTTTCTTTCATCTGCTTTTTAACGGCAACAATCGGTTCTTCTTCTTTTTGTATACTTTTTTCAACAACAGGTTGCTCCTTCTTCTCTTCAGGTTTACTTTCCTGCACACCTTGTTCACTTGTATTATTTTTTACAGTTGAAGCTGGCTCTGTCTTCTTCTCTGTTATTACTGTTGAATTTTTTGTTTGTTCATTACCTGTTTCAAGTGAATAAATAAACCACCCAGCTATTCCTGTACACAAAACAATGGCAGGCATCCACCAGAAGAAAAACCTTCTGCGGCGCTTCTTTTCACGAATCTGCACTTCCACTTTTTGCCACACAGCATCAGAGGGAGTAAATTTCAATTCCTCCAACTTATGCTCCACTCTTTTTTCGAATTCGTTATTGTGCATAATTATTGGTTTTTGGGTGTACAGATTCAAAATTTTCCATCCAGGTAATCAGTAATGATCTTGCCCGCAGGTATTGCGATCGGGAGGTTGTATCTTTTATGCCCAACATCTGCCCTATTTCAACATGCGAAAACCCTTCCACCGCATGCAGGTTAAAAATGGTTTGATAACCGGTTGGTAATTGCCTGATCAACGCTGCAATTTCTTTCACTGCCATATTCATGGCAGGATTATCATCTGATACAGGGTGCATTCCTTCATCATGAAAAACAAGATCAGACTGATAATTCTTAGAACGCTTTAAATAATTTAATGCTGTGTTCACCACAATCTTCCTGATCCATCCGCCCAACTGCCCCTCTTCCTTGTACTGGTGCAAATGTGTAAACACCTTTACAAAGGATTCCTGCAATACATCTTCCGCATCGGCCATCGACTTGGTATACCGGTAACAAACGCCAAGCATCGTATCTGCAAATGCATCATACAATTGTTTTTGCGCCTTAGGTTTGCCACGCAAACAGTCTTTTATTAATTGCCGCTGTTCGATCATTCAGTTAATTGTTAAGTTGACAAGCAGAAATGGGAAAGCGTTGCTTGCCGTAAGAGAATTTCTGGTATTTATTTGCACTTACATATACTACCCAAAAGTACGGGTAAGATCATCCTTGAAAGCAGGATTCGGCCTTACCTTTACAAAAATGAATAAGAATATTCAATCACTTGTTTTAATCGCCTCAAAAACCGAACGGAAAATTATTGGTTTAATGAGCGGCACTTCTGTAGATGGACTGGATATAGCCCTTTGCAAAATCAGTGGCGATGGACATACAACCAAAGTTGAGGTAACAGCGTTTGAAACGATTTCTTATCATCCTGATTTTAAATCAGAGATCAAATCTGTTTTTTCAAAGAAGACAGTTGACTTTGAAAAATTATGTCTGCTGAATCCTTGGATTGCATTGCAGCAGGCAGAAATGATTAATATATTTCTAAAGAACAGGAACCTTGTTAAAGAAGAAATTGATCTGATTGCCAGTCACGGTCAAACAGTATATCATGCACCAAAAGCATTGCATCAGCAGGAGAAGTTCGGCAATGCAACATTACAGATTGGCGATGGAGATCATTTAGCTGTTGCAACAGGCGTTATCACTGTCAGTGATTTCAGGCAAAAACATATTGCAGCAGGTGGTGAGGGTGCACCGCTTGCAGTGTATGGCGATTACCTTATTTTTTCAAAGAAAGATGAAGACCGGATCATGCTTAATATGGGTGGGATTGCCAACTATACTTATCTCCCCGGTTCATTAGATGCCAATAAAATTTTCAGTACCGACACCGGACCCGGCAACACTATGATGGATGCACTGATGCAACAACACTATCCTGTAAAATATTTTGATGAGGATGGATTGATTGCAAGACAGGGTATGGTGAATGAAGCTTTATTATATGCCTTAAAAGATCATCCCTTCTTTCAGCAATCATTTCCAAAAACTACAGGACCGGAATTATTTAACCTTCAATATCTGCAACAGGCAAAAGAAAAAGCAGCTGCGCATGAGCTGAGTGTATTTGACACGATGGCAACACTCAATTTATTTTCTGCGCAAACCATTGCCGAAGCAATTAAAAAGACAATGCCTGAAGGAAGCACTTATCATTTGTATGCAAGTGGCGGCGGAATGCATAATCCTGTGCTGATGCAGCATATTAAAGATTTGTTACCTGGCATTCCTGTTCATTTAACAACAGAACTCGGTATTCATCCCGATGCTAAAGAGGCTTTGCTGTTTGCAGTGCTGGCCAATGAATGTATTGCAGGTGGTAATATTCAGTTTAGTAGTGAACTGCAGGGTATTCCATCAGTAACAATGGGAAAGATAAGTTTTCCGTGGTGAGAACAGTTAAGAATCTGTAACTGTTTTTTCTTCGGTATATGTTTTTAATTGCTCCAGTCCTTTATCAAAGGCAGGGCCGATAATATGATCCATAAAAATTCCATAGAAGCGTTCCCATGGATACCACTTCAATTTATATTCCATAAACCACTGCACTTCGGTATCCTGTTTTGCTGCACCTGCTGAACGGATACGGAAACCACCTTCTGCATTATTCATATCTTTTAACTCATATAAAGTGGTAATCACATCGGGATTGATTTGCTGAAGAGTGATTGTGCCCGCACTTTTATAAATCAATCCTTTCCATTTAAAAAAAGATCCGGGTTGGTTTGTTACAGGTGAAAGCTGCACAAGAGCACCACTGTCGGATGTGACCCATGGCAGCCATTTGTTCCAGTCTTTAACATCACTCAATTCATGATATACTTTAGCACTGTCTGCATGAATCACAATTCCTCTTGATATTTTTACAGAAGACGGGATGAATAATCCAATGATGGTTATAACAGCAAACAATCCAGCTAAAACAAACAAAAACATTTTTACTAAACGCATGTTGAAATGAAAAATTAAGAATGAAAAATGGAAAATGAGAAAGTTGAATACATCGTACTTCGTATATCAAACATCGTACATGGATTTTACTCCCACTTAAATACTTTAATTGCTAGGATATACACTCCGATTCCCCACAAACCAAGTATACCCAACTGCTTTCCGCAATCAATTAAATGACTTCCTTCAAACGCAACATTACGCATAGCGTCGTTGAGATGTGTTAAGGGTAATACATTACAGATGGGCTGCAACCATTTGGGGAATGTTTCTATCGGGAAAAAAGTTCCAGCTAATAAAAACTGCGGCATGGTTACAAGGTTGGCAAAAGGCGGAATTGTACTTTCATTTTTTGCCAATCCACTTACAATAAAACCAAAACCCATAAAAATGATCAATCCAACTAAACTCAGCACTAATAATTCTAAAAATGTAACAACACCATGCACCAGTGTAAACTTAAACAGGAAATGACCCACCAGTAAAATCACAACTGCAGTAATGAGTTGAAACAAAACACGACTGATTCCCTCTCCAAATAAAATATAACTGCGCTTAATAGGTGTAGCAAAGAAACGCTTCAGTACGAGTGTTTTCCTTAAATTAAAAAATAAAAAAGCTACGCCAAAAACACCAGCACTCAACAATGAAAAACCTAACTGACCCGGTAAAATAAAATCAATGGTACGATAAATGCGACCCGGCAGTGGTGGCGGCAAATCAATGCTTGCATAAGTTGGTGCATTGGGTGCAGCTCTGCGGTCAATGTTTACAATCACATCTTTTAATGTTGCCTGGAGAATTGCTATCCTGTCAACACTTGCCGTGGAAGTCTGAATTGTAATCTTATATAAAGGCAGCTGACCGGTATTAGTTGGCTGTATATCAAGAATCGCAGTAATTCTTCCTTTCGCCAAATCACTTTGCAACTCTGCCGCACTCTTATCTGAAACACGGATGGTTTTATATTTCACGAGCAGTTGATAAACTGCATTGTTCTGTGATGTATCAGTAGTTGGAGTAAAGCCAATGCGTACAGTTGGACTTCCTCCTCCTATAAAACCAAACACCAAAATAAAGATCAGAGGGAACCCAAAACTAAAAACAACCGCACTGGGACTGCGAAAAATTGCCCGCAGGCTTGCTCTTGAAATGGCCAGCATTGCTTTCCACTGGCTGTATGGTTGATTCATGCCGCAAAGCTATTTGTTTCAGCGGTTGATTGAAAAAACTTTTTAGTCCCCTATTTTTACAGCATGCCAATTCACAAAGCATACATTTTACTGGGCAGTAATATCGGAAACCGGAAACAGTTTCTCAGCAAAGCCATTAAACAGATTAGTGAACTATGCGGCAACGTAGTGAAAGAATCATCCATCTACGAAACAGCTGCCTGGGGCAATACCAAACAGGCGGCTTTTCTTAACCAGGTTATCATCATTGAAACAAAACACTCACCTGATGATTTGATGAAAAGCTTACTGGAAATTGAAACCGGCCTGGGAAGAATCCGTACAGAAAAGTATGGCCCACGTACAATTGATCTTGATATTTTGTTTTTTGATGACCTGATATATCATTCACCAACCGTTACACTTCCCCACCCTGCCGTGCAGGACAGGCGCTTTGTGTTGATTCCTTTAGCTGAATTATCTCAACGCAAAATTCATCCTGTTTATCAAAAAACGATCAGCCGTTTATTAAAAGAATGTGCCGATAAACTGGAAGTAAAGAAAGCTTAACAGCTATTTTTCCACAAACTGTACAACTTCATTTTTGTATTTCGCAGCAAGGCTTAATTTGCCGACCGAATGAATCATCACTTCATCACCATAGAAGGGAATATCGGTGCCGGTAAAACTACCCTGTCACATTTACTCAGTAAACATTACAATGCCCGGTTGATACTGGAAGCTTTTGCTGACAATCCTTTTCTGCCCAAGTTTTATGAAAACCCAAAGCAGTTTGCTTTTCCTCTGGAATTATTTTTCATGGCAGAGCGTTATAAACAACTGAAAGATCTGTTACATACGCAGGACCTGTTCAACTCAATAACTATTTCTGATTATTTATTTACCAAGTGTTTGCTCTTTGCCAAAGTAAATTTGCCCACAGATGAATTTCGCCTGTACCAAAGTTTGTTTGATATTATCCATAATCAACTGGTACAACCTGATCTGCTGATTTATCTGCATGCACCTGTTAATAAGTTGCAGCAGAATATTAAAAAAAGAAACCGCAGTTATGAGCAGCAAATCAGTGACGATTATCTGTTCAGCATCCAGGAAACATATACACAATACATTAAACAGCACAATGTAAAAACCCTGTTTGTTGATACCAGCAATGCAGATTTCCTGGGAAATGAAAAACATCTGCAAACAATTATTGATGCACTGGAGAAAGATTATGAAGATGGTCAGTATTACCTTACACTGCCGTAGAAGAAAGCCGATAGCCTTTAGTCATTAGCCAATAGTACTTCTTACTTCTCTCTTCAGCAGATAGTTCTTAGATTTGTTGAGTGACCAATCAATCTGCAAACGATCCATTTGTTTCCATCCGCATAACCGAGTTCAGAAATTTTGCAATTGCAAGATTCTTATTCATTATGGGCTTGCGTATGATGGGTACACTTGTTGGCTGGTGGATGTATGAATTAACCAACGATCCACTTGCTTTAGGTTTAATCGGTTTGTCTGAAGTAATTCCTGCTGTATCGATGGCTTTGTATGCCGGTCATATTGTTGACCGCAGCGACCGGAGAAATATGATCATCCGTGCTGTACTTTCTTATGGCATCTGTGTTTCATTACTCTTATTTATTTCTACTGCCTTCTTTACGCACCAGTTTGGAAAATCAACAGTTATCTATCTTGTATATCTTGTCATCTTTATAACTGGTATTATCCGTGCTTTCAGCGGACCATCATTTGGTGCCGTCATTTCGCAACTGGTTCCAAGATCACACTTAGCCAATGCCGTTACCTGGAGCCAGGGCACATGGTTAACGGCATCGGTTACCGGCCATTCACTTGCAGGCTTTTTAATTGCCGGGTTCGGAATAACAGGAACACTGACGGCAATTATATTAATGATTGCAATGGCATTGTTGATTTTTAATACCATTGGTCAAAAACC
>JBEBHT010000455.1:0-3158 GCA_040081135.1 Lacibacter sp.
ATTCTTCTTTTTCCTGGCATTTGGGGCTTTAATCTGGAGCTTTTTCATGTATTATGACGCTTCGGGATCGAGCAGCCACAAAAGAAAAAAGAGAAGAGCGGTTGTTTTAATGATTGTTTCATCTGTACTGGTTGCAGGTATGTCCATTACCTGGTTGCTCAGCAAAACCAATATGGGATGGTGGTGGGAGCAATAAGTAATCAGCCTTCAGCAGTTTCCTCCTCATCAGTTTTTTCCGCATTTAAATAGTAGCTCAGGGCTCCACTTGGGCATTTTTGAACCTGTTCAACGATCTTTTCTGTTGTTGATCCTTTCACATCTATCCATGGGCGTTTCGTTGGGTTAAAGACTTCTCTTAACCCTTTCCAGCAAAGAGTTGAATGAATACAAACATCCGGTTTCCAAACAATAGTAACTTCTCCATTGTTGTATTTGTGTGTCGTTTCAGGCATAACAGGTTTCCTTGTTGTTAAGTTATAGATAAGGCAGTTCTGTGAATTTCGTTTAATTTTACATCAAATTTGAATATGGTATCCAAAATTACTGAGGGGGTAACCATTAGTGTGGAAACGTTTTACCAGCCCGATTACAGCAATCCGGTGGCGGGTGAATTTATGTTTGCCTACCGTATTTCAATTGAGAACAATAACATTTTCCCTGTTAAGCTTCTGCACAGGCACTGGAATATTTTTGACAGCAACGGGTCGCATAAAGAAGTGGATGGAGAGGGAGTAGTTGGCGTTCAGCCTGTTATTCAGCCCAGCGATCAATACCAGTATGTCAGCGGTTGCAATTTAAAAACAGAAATGGGCAAAATGGAAGGCACATATACGATGGAGAACCAGCATAATAAAAAGCAATTCCAGGCTCATATCCCATCTTTTGAAATGATTGCCCCGTTCAAGGGTAATTAACTCCCATCCCTGTACATTAACAGCAAATTGCCTCATCTCACCAGTCCGTCAACACATCTCATGGTTTTTTTAGCGTAGTTTTGACGAATTGTTTGCCTCTGTCCTGCAGCATAAAAGGCGATCATAATTTCAATTCAATATGGCGAAAGTTTCATTCAATAATAAAAGCAGCTTGTTCTTTAACGATCTCAAACAGGCTGTTGATCATTATTTCTCAGCAAATCAAATAAAGAAAACAGGGAACTTCAAGCTGTATATGAAGACTCTTGTCCTTGTACCTGCAGCAGTGCTGATCTACATTTCATTACTAACAGTTACATTACCGGTATGGGTTGCTTTGTTATTATGTGGGTTTTTAGGGGTGATTTTAGCCAGTATTGGATTTAATGTAATGCACGATGCCAATCATGGCAGTTATAGCAGTAAAAAGTGGGTAAATGAATTATTTGGATATTCAATCAATGCCTTAGGCGGCAATGCCTTTATCTGGAAGTTTAAACATAATATCATTCATCATACCTATACAAATGTGGATGGAGTAGATGACGATATTGCCAGAAGTCCGCTTCTTCGCCAGTGCAGCACACAGATATGGAAACCTGCACATAAGTTTCAGCATATTTATGTAGTGTTTTTGTATGCTATTTCTTCTTTAGCATGGGTAGCTTACCTCGATTTTGATAAATATTTCAAACGTAAAGTGAATACTACATCCATGCAAAAGATGGATGTAAAAGAACATGTTCTGTTTTGGGTGAGTAAATTGCTTTATGCAGTTTTTTATGTTGCAGTGCCCATCTGGTTTGTTGGTGTTGGTAAATGGGCCATTGGTTATCTGACAATGGAATTGGTACTCGGTTTTGTACTGGCCATTGTATTTCAGTTAGCTCATGTGGTAGAAGAAACAGAATTTGAATATGCAGGCATTGAACCGGTGATGATTGAAAGTGAGTGGGCCGCACACCAGGTAAAAACAACCTCTGATTTTGCACCAAAGAATAAACTCATTTCCTGGTTTGCAGGCGGATTGAATTTCCAGGTAGAGCATCATCTGTTTCCACGCATCAGCCATATACATTATCCTGAACTGAGTAAAATTGTGGAAGAGAAATGTAAAGAGCACAAGTTACCTTATCATTCCATTCCTACGATGCAGGAAGCAATCGGTTCACATTTCAGAATGTTAAAGCAGTTGGGGCAATCTTCTGTTTCCTCATCTGGGCTTGTAGCCTGATTCATCAAAAATCTTTTTGTTGGGAGTCTGCATTAAACGCTGAGGAGAAAGATCCTGATGTTTTTTGATATAAGCTTTCACAATTTCCCATCCCAAATAAGCACCAATATTTCCCGGACTATTCTCAGGCATTCCTTGAGTGGAAGGTCCGTCAGTTGTAAAATTCTGTGTTAAGGCAGGGTCCATTTCAAAGAGCAAATTCTGCTGAATAAAAAAGTTGTAAATACTCCGTTCACTTTCTTTGCACCAGTCGAGTTGTTTTCCTGTATAACCAATCAGCAACGTATCATTTGTTTGCGGCAGAAATTTATTTAACAGGTATAATCGTTTTCCTTTTTCAACAAAACGTTCAATGAGTGGAAAGCGGTTACTGCTGTCAGGATACAAATCATCAATCACCAGCATAAACACATCAGTAGGAATAAACTCTTTCGAAAATCTCCGGCTGCGGTACTGAGGTGCAATACTGCTGATATACCCCGCATCGTTATAAATGGCAAAATCTTTTCCGAGATAAAACTGCAATCCAACCGCCAGGAAATTTTCACCGATATAATTCGGGCTTGGTTCGTTATTGCTCATGGGTGCCAGTGCATCCATTGGCCCTACGGTTGTAATGATTGATGGAACCTGGTAAGAAGGGAAATAATATTTTACATATTGGAAGCCTTTCGACAGTTCTTCTTTTACGGGATTGAAATTCTTATACAGCTCCTGCGATTTTTCATACACCGGCTTATTAAGATGCAGAAAACGTTTGCTTCCTTCAAAAAGTAATTGATTGGTATCTGTAAATGCGCCCAATCCCAGAACATGATTCACAAACAGGGGTAAAAAAGTTGGGTACTTGTTTTGTAGTGCTGTTAAACCGGCTTTGGTTTGATTGCTGTCGATGGCAAAAAAATCCTGTTCAAAACGCTGAACAGAGAGTTCGACGTTCACCTTCGAAACATCAGGCGCATTGCTTTGATCGTTGCAGGCAAAGAGAAATACAAGGGCTGATAGGACGC
>JBEBHT010000456.1:0-3155 GCA_040081135.1 Lacibacter sp.
CATTTACCTCCTATTTATTTACCTGGAAGGAAGATCAGGATAAATTCATTCGTTATTCATCAGGTGTTTTGTTTAATGAAGAAATGAAGGTGGAGAATTTGCTTGGCCGTTTAGGCGCATGGCTGTCGCACCTGTTTTTTTATAAAGGGTTTGGGGTTGCTTCCTATCTTGTATGTACCTTCTTTTTTATCATTGGCGCTAACTTCTTGTTCGGCAAGAAACTGTTTTCACTTGCACGAAACATAAAATATGTGCTGGTTGGCTTAATTGTACTGCCGGTATTCTTTTCGTTTTTTCTGCATGCGCAGCAATTTCCATGGGGTGGCGCATTTGGTAAGTATGCTTCAGACTGGCTGACCGGCTTTGCCGGAACAGCAGGAACAGGAATTGTTTTATCAGTTGCAGCTATTTCTTATTTCATCTGGAGATTTAATCCGGTGTTTAAACTGCCGGCCAAAAAAATAAAAGAAGTTCCTGCAAACGATCTTCTGCAGGATGAAAATGATGGACCCGTTGTATTTGATCTTACAAATACAAAAGAAAGTGCTGCGGAGAAAAAGGCAAACCAGTTAAAAAAGGAATCGGCCTTTATGCCAGTTCCTAAAGAAGAAGAACTTAAAAATCCGTTGAATGATTTTTCCGTCACAGAAAAAGAGGAACAAACAATCAACGATCAGTTTTCTTTTGATGAACCGGTACTGCCGATGGAAATTAACCAGGAGCCTGTGATTGATTTTACCATTCCACCTCCGGTAAAATCAAAAAGGCAGGAAGCAGATGATGAAGCAGCTAATAATCTTGCACTGGAAATTAAAAATGCTGCAGAACTTGAAGAGTCGCATGAAGAAGTAATAAAAGATAAAAAGGTAGTTGAAAACCTGCCTCCTTACGATCCTTTTCTTGATCTGAAAGATTATAAATTTCCTTCGCTTAACTTACTGGAGAATCACGGCAGTGAAAAAATTATCCAGGATCCGCATGAACTGGAGAATTATAAGAACCAGATCATTAATACACTCCGCAATTACGATATTGAGATTCAGAAAATATTTGCAACAGTTGGCCCAACCGTAACACTGTATGAAATTGTTCCCGCAGCTGGTGTACGTATTTCAAGAATTAAAAATCTGGAAGATGATATTGCATTAAGTCTTGCTGCATTGGGCATTCGTATCATTGCGCCCATTCCCGGAAAAGGAACCATTGGTATTGAAGTGCCGAATATAAAGAAGACAGTGGTTAGCATGAAATCACTGTTATCATCAGAAAAATTTCAGCACAATAATTTTGGATTGCCCATTGCAATTGGTAAAAAAATTGACAATGAAAATTTCATTGTTGATTTAACAACCATGCCTCACCTCTTAATGGCTGGTGCAACAGGGCAGGGTAAATCAGTTGGGTTAAATGCGATTCTTGTTTCCTTACTGTATAAAAAACATCCATCACAATTAAAGCTGGTATTAGTTGATCCAAAGAAAGTGGAGTTGAGTTTGTACCGTCATATCGAAAACCATTTCTTAGCAAAACTTCCCGGTGAAGAAGATGCTATTATAACAGATACAAAAAAAGTGATCAATACATTGAATGCTTTATGTATTGAAATGGATAACCGTTATGACCTGTTGAAAGAAGCAGGTTGCCGCAACTTACGGGAGTACAATGAAAAGTTTGTTGCACGCAAACTCAATCCGCAGAAAGGCCATCAGTATTTGCCGTTCATTGTATTGGTGATTGATGAGTTTGCTGATTTGATTATGACTGCAGGTAAAGAAATTGAAATGCCGATTGCCCGTCTTGCACAGCTGGCACGTGCTGTTGGTATACACCTCATCATCGCAACACAACGCCCTTCTGTTAATATTATCACAGGTACAATTAAGGCAAACTTCCCTGCAAGAATTGCATTTAAAGTATCGTCAAAGATTGACAGCCGAACAATTCTTGATATAGGAGGTGCAGAGCAATTGATTGGAAAAGGTGATATGCTGATCAGCTATAATGGCGAACTCACCCGTTTGCAGTGTGCGTTTGTTGATACACCTGAAGTAGATGAAATTGTATCGTTCATCAGCAAGCAAAGAGGATATCCGCAGGCATTTTTACTACCAGAGTATGTTGATGAGAAGGAATTGGAAGGGAAGGATTTTGATTTAAGCGACAGGGATCAGTTGTTTGAAGATGCTGCAAGGTTAATTGTACAGAACCAGGTAGGATCAACTTCGCTTTTGCAACGGAGAATGAAGCTTGGCTATAACCGTGCAGGCAGGCTGATGGATCAGCTGGAAGCTGCAGGAATCGTTGGTGGAAGTCAGGGCAGTAAGGCAAGGGATGTGTTGATTAAAACTGAATCTGAGCTTAACCAACATCTGGAAATGTTAGGTTAAGCTGTTAAAGTTCGTATTGCAAATACATTGAGTCATATAAAACAGGGGCTTCTGCGTATCTTTGCTCCTCAATTTTAATACACATTGAAAACCGACAGAATGAAGAAAATTGTTTCACTTGCCGTAGTAATGATCCTTGCTGTAATCAGTTTCGCTCAACCTAAAAATATGGGGCAGAGTGATCCTGACGCAAAAAAAATCCTTGATGCCGTTAGTGCAAAATTTAAAACCTTTAAAGCAGTACAGGCTTTATTCTCATTTAAAAATGAGGATGGAAAAGGAAAAGTGCTTGGAATTAAAAAAGGTTCGTTGTTCATGAAAGGGAACAAGTATCGTGTTTCTATTACAGGTGGACAGGATATTTATTGTGATGGGGTGAATATTTGGACTTATGATAAAGCAGCAAACGAAGTAACTATTTCAAAGTACGATCCTTCACAAAGCAGTATTACTCCGCAGAAATTATTTTCTAATTTTTACGATAAGGATTATCTGTACAAATTAAACGGTGATAAGAAGGAAGCAGGTAAAACATTACAGGAAATTGAATTGACTCCTTACGATAAATCAAAATCATTTTTTAAAGTACTTGTTTGGGTCGATAAAAAAACGCAGGCTATTTTCAGTACAAAAGTGCTGGAGAAAAGCGGAAATAAGTACACGTATACTGTATCAACATTCAACGGTAACGCAGCGGTTAATGACACACAGTTTGTGTTTGATAAGAAGAAATATCCCGGCGTTGAAGTGGTTGATTTAAGATAACAC
>JBEBHT010000457.1:0-3154 GCA_040081135.1 Lacibacter sp.
CCGCATAATCCAAACTGTGAAAAGATTTTTAAAGAAGGTGCACCGTCTATTACCTCACCGGTTAACGGAACCGAATATCTCATCAGCAAAAAAAATCCTGAGCCTTTGCAATTAGTTTGTGAAACAGGGAACGATGTAAGCAGGATCTTCTGGTATATCAACAACCAATTTTACAAAGCAACCGATGCGGGCAGCAAACAATTCTTTATACCGGCAGAAGGTGTGGTGAAAATTTCCTGTACCGATGATAAAGGAAGAAACAGGGATATAAAAATAACGGTGAAATATGCCGACCTGTAAAAAACGAAACAGGAAGCCAGAGCTTCCTGTTCACTAACCAAAAATCATCATGAAAAAGCGAACGTTTCCAAAAAGGTAGAAAAATAATTTTACAAGGGTTTGTTGTTCTCTCGTTTTAAAAGGATACCAGCTTCTTTTTTTGGAATAGATGGATTTAAAAACGGGTCACCACTGCAAAAGTAAAACAAACTCCCGTGCTTTTTTGTTCAATACGGCCCCTTTTCTAACCTCAAAAGCTGGCTTCTGTATTTGCAAACGTTTGAAATATTACTGTTCCTTGATCAGGTTTCCTGAACCTGCCATTTTTGACTTGATATCAGTTGGGTTGCCATAGTAGTGAATATCTCCTCCACCTGCTACCCGTACATCCAGTTTCAAACTGGCATAAATCCATACATTTCCTGAACCAGCGATATTTATTTGTGCATTCTCAGCTTTCAGATCTCTCATTTCCACGTCGCCACTTCCAGCTACATGAATTTCAACATCCCGTGTAATACCGCCTGACTGTACTTTTCCGCTGCCTGCAATATGTACTTCAACTTTTGGCGCATCAACATCAGCCATTTTAATATCACCGCTTCCGGAAATACTCAATTTAATCCTGCCAGTTGAAGTGATCTTGGTTTCAGCAAGCATATTACCGCTTCCGGCAAGACTGATATCTTCAAACATGGGTGCTTTCACATATACACGCATATCCTGCGACGGACGGATATTTACTCCTTTTCTTGTTCTTATTTTCAATACTCCGTTTTCAACATTGGTAGTAATATACTTCATCAGGTTTTCATCTGCTTCAATCCTGATTTCATTTTCAGTGCCCTGCGAAAAATAAACATCAAAGGAACCCGCAGCACTCACACTTTTAAAATTTCCTTCGTTACGGTTGCTCGTTATAATATTTCCATTTCCCCTTACGCTTCTCCAGCGGCAGGATGTTGCAATAAATGACAGTGTGAATAACAGGAGGGCTCCAGAAAAAAATTGTTTGCTCATCTGATAAGTTTTTACAGTTTGATAAAAAAAGAATGCCTGGCCATCAGTCTCAGACTGGTGTTTTATGTCGGAGGTTACGAAAACCAAGCATAGGATAATAAAAAAGTGGTTAAAGTTGGAGCAGGGCAAAAATAGCAGAAAAACAAGTTGCCTTAACGAATAAATTCAACTGTTTTAAAAAGAATTAAAACTAACAACCGGAAGATTCTTTCTGCGTATAAACGGTGAACAACTCTCCTTTTCCAATGCCTGCTTTTTGCTACCTTCGCCGCACCATGACAGATAAGATTCTCATTCTCGATTTCGGATCCCAATACACCCAGTTAATAGCACGTGCAGTACGTGAATGCAATGTTTACTGCGAGATCATTCCTTTTCACAAACCAGTTGTAAAAGATGAGCACCTGAAAGGTATTATCCTTTCCGGCAGCCCCTTTTCAGTAAATGAACCCAACGCCCCCATGGTTGATGTAGAGCTGCTCACTAAACTACTTCCTGTACTGGGCATTTGCTATGGTGCACAGTTAACCGCCAAACAATTTGGCGGCCGTGTTGAAAAAAGTGAGAAAAGGGAATACGGCCGTGCACTTTTAAGCCGTAAAACTGAAGATGTATTACTGAGAGGTGTGAGTGAAACCTCGCAAGTATGGATGAGCCATGCCGACACAATTCTGGAACTGCCCCAGGACTTTGAAATTACCGCCGTAACTGATTCTATTCCGGTAGCTGCATTCCGTGCAAACGGCACTTTAAATCATCCTTTATATGGATTACAATTTCACCCCGAAGTATATCATTCAACCGAAGGAAAGAAAATTCTCAAAAACTTTTTAACCGATGTATGCGGGTGCAGAGGCGACTGGACTCCTGCTTCCTTTGTAAATGAAACAGTAGAAGCGTTAAAAAAACAGATCGGTAACAGAAAAGTAATCATGGGCCTGAGTGGTGGCGTTGATTCAACCGTTGCCGCTACCCTCATTCACAGAGCTATTGGCAAAAACCTCTTTGGGATTTTTGTTGACAACGGCGTGTTACGTAAAGATGAATTTCAACAGGTGCTCGACACCTATAATAAAATAGGATTGAATGTAACGGGTATCGATGCCCGTGAGCATTTCTACACAAGGCTTGCAGGTAAAACTGTTCCCGAAGAAAAAAGAAAGATCATCGGCGGAACCTTTATTGAAGTATTTGACAGGGAAGCGCACAAAATTGAAGGTGTAGATATGCTGGGACAGGGAACCATTTATCCTGATGTAATTGAAAGTGTTTCGGTACATGGCCCGTCAGTTACCATCAAATCGCATCATAATGTTGGCGGCTTACCCGACACTATGAAACTGGAACTGGTTGAACCTCTCCGTTATTTATTCAAAGATGAAGTGAGAAAAGTTGGCGCTGAATTAGAAATACCTGCAGAAATGCTAAATCGTCATCCTTTCCCCGGTCCCGGATTAGCCATTCGCATACTGGGTGAAGTAACAGAAGAAAAAGTTGATCTGTTGCAAAGAGCCGATGCAATTTTCATCAATGGATTAAAAGAACATGGTCTGTACGATAAAGTATGGCAGGCAGGAGCAATTCTGTTACCTGTACAAAGTGTAGGTGTAATGGGCGATGAACGCACGTATGAATTCACACTTGCTTTAAGAGCTGTTACTTCTGTAGATGGGATGACGGCAGACTGGGCTCATTTACCATATGAATTTCTGGCATACATTTCGAATGAAATCATCAACAAAGTCAGGGGTATCAATCGTGTGGTGTATGATATCAGCAGCAAACCGCCTGCAACCATCGAATGGGAATAACCATCTGATAAGAGAATCATGAAAAAACTACTATTTGCCTTTGT
>JBEBHT010000458.1:0-3154 GCA_040081135.1 Lacibacter sp.
ATATAATGTCTCGGCCCTTCTTCCGGAACGGCATAGCGGCGTTTATCAGGATCAACTGCATGCTCACTTATAAAATCAATATTGCTTTTATACAGCAGCAGCATTTCAGGCGGCAATAAAAACACAGCGAGGTAATTGATTTTACGGTGACCATAAAATCCCCAGCAAAAACATTGCTGGCAAAGGATGAGTAATAAAAAAGTTAGGAACAGCTTTTTTATCTGTTGCATATTGTTAGCTGACTGATATCCTGTAAGATCAACGATTATCTGCTGCTGCCTCAGCTTCCAGTTCTTCTTCAAGTTTTGTTACACCACCGCTGATGGCAAACTTCATGGCTTCCGATCCGGTAACATGTCCTTCAAGCGATTTAATTCTGTTAGAAGGAATTAAATACACATTGCCTGAAATAGAATAACTCATCGGAACATAAACAGCAACATAATCTTTCAAACCAAAATCATCCATATCATCCCTGGTTAAAAAAGCAACACGCCACACATCGTTATCATCCACATTGGCCAGCACCGGTTTGTTGAATTTCTTTTTCTCGCCTGCAAAGGCTTCAAAAAAATCTTTCACCGTTGTATATACAAACTTGATCCCCGGTACTTTTTCCAGCCAGTGATCGAACAAATTAAATATTCTGCTCTGAATAAAAAAGGTACTCAGGTATCCAACTGTACTGATAGCAACAATGATAATGACAAAGCCCAGCCCGAAATTGCGCACTTTTACTTTTCCCTGGTCATCAATAATGGTAAAGATGGGCAACAGCTCATCAATACTTGTTACAACCCAGTAAAGCGCATAGCCTGTTACCACAACGGGTGCTAACACCAGTAAGCCTTGTAAAAAATACTGGAATAACTGTCTGTAATTGAATCTTTTGAACATGTTGATTGTATTTACTTTTCAAAAGTACATCATAAAAAAAGCAGGAGGGCAGGTTATTTTTTTGTTAGGAATGGAAAAAAAACATGATGGAAACTTTGGCAACGAAATAAGTTTCCATAGTTTTGCTCTCCGAATTTGTGATTATGGAACCCAAAGAAAGAATACAGAAAAAGGCCCACGAAATGTTTTTGCGTTACGGCATCCGCTCCGTTTCTATGGACGATATTGCCACGCAGCTGGGCATCAGTAAGAAAACCATTTACCAGTTCTTTTCAGAAAAAGACGAGCTGGTGGAGGCCGCCATGGATGACGAAGTTACAAGAACAAGACACGATTGTGAACTCTGTAAGAAAAATGCAAAAGACGCCATCGATGAAATCTTTTTAACGATGGAGCAGATATTTGACCAGTTTTCGCAGTTGAACCCCATGGTACTCTATGATGCTGAAAAGTTTCATCCCCGTGCATTTGAAACATTCAGGAAAATGAAGGAAGAATATTTGCTCCAGGTAATTGCGCACAATATTAAACGTGGAATAAAAGAAGAATTATACAGGGAAGACATTAATGTGGACATGATGAGCCGCTTCAGGGTAGAAACAATGATGATACCTTTTGCGATGGCAGCTTCTTCGCCCACAAAATTCAACCTGGTTGATGTAACAAGGGAAACAATGGAACATTTTCTGTTCGGACTTTCCACACTCAAAGGATATAAACTGATTATGAAATATAAAGAGGAGCTGCAAAAAAAGAAAACGCATGAAACGAAATTAAAAAAGTAGTTGCCTTTTTTTCAAACCACAAACAATAACTGATATAAAAATTAAAATTAAGATCACAGATGAAAATACACGTAAAAAGAAAATGGCTGATGCTTACTGTAATGGCAGCAAGCATCAGCAGTGTGCAGGCGCAGAAAGAATACAGGATGTCTGTAAGCGATGCTGTTGCACTCGCATTGAAAAACACAGTAGAAATTAAAAACCTTCGCATCGATTCACTGAAACAAAAAGCGCAGAACATGGAAGTAACCGGGGCTGCTTTACCTCAGATAGAAGGATCGGCACAGGTGGCACATTATCTTACACTGCCTAAAATCCTGTTTCCCAGCAATGGCGAAACAAGTATTTATGATGTACTGAACAAAGAAGGTGTAAGAGACGGTAATGGCAACCCTATTCCGCAAAAACAAAGCTTTACAGTACAGGAATTTTCCTTTGTACAGCCATGGAGTGTAACTGCCGGTGTAAGTTTAAATCAATTGCTGTTTCAACCGGAAGTATTTGTCGGGCTGATGGCACGGAATACGCTTCTTGAATTTGCCGGCAACAATATTAAAGTTGCTGAAGACAAAACAAGGGAGCAGGTACACAAAGCGTATTACCAGGTGTTGATTGCCCAGCAGCAACTCGATGTTTTGCAGAAAACAATTCAGCGGCTTGAAAAGTTGCTGAGTGACCAGGGCCAGTTGTATAAGAATGGTTTTATTGAACGGTTAGACATTGATAAAACAACTGTTTCGCTCAACAATATCAAATCAACCGAAACACAGTTGAAAAATATTATTGACCTGGGGTTTGCTGCATTAAAATTTGCAACCGGTCTTAACCAGACTGATACAATTGTACTCACCGATCAGCTTAATGAAACACTGATTAAACAGGATGTACTGGATGATGGAACAGTGAATTACAACAACCGCAATGAAATGACCTTGCTCAAATCAGCAAAGAAGCTGGGAGAACTGGATGTAAAAAGATATAAGCTCGGTTATATTCCAACTCTTGCTTTCTTTTACCAGTTTCAGCAGCAGGGACAGTTAAATAAAAACTATTCAGCCTTTACCGGCAGCAACTGGTTCTGGTTTAACTCCAACCTGGTTGGTCTGAATTTAAGCATTCCGATTTTTGACGGCTTTCAACGCAAGTACAAAATTAAACAGGCACAATACACAGTAGAAAAAACCAACAACAGTATTGAGCAGTTTAAACAGGCTGTTGACTTGGAACATACCGTTTCAAAAAACAATTTGAAGAATGCCATCCTGAATATGGATGCTCAGAAAGAAAATCTTGAACTGGCAGAAAGAGTATACAATACCACCAAGAAAAAATATGAGCAGGGACTCGGCAGTACGTTTGAAGTATTACAGGCAGATACTGAATGGCAGCGGGCACAGGGTAATTACTTTGATGCTCTGTATAATGCGGTAGTAGCAAAAATCAATTATTACAAAGCCACCGGAACACTGAAA
>JBEBHT010000459.1:0-3153 GCA_040081135.1 Lacibacter sp.
ATTTAATGCTCCGGGTTCCAGATTTTCCAGAGTTTTCCCCTACCTTTGCCGCCACTTTTATAGATGTAAAAACAGAGATGTAATTTAAAAAAATTCAGATGTCAGCAATTACAAAAGAAAAAAAAGCAAGCATTTTCGCAAACTACGGTGGTACTGAAAAGAACACCGGATCCATTGAAGGGCAGGTTGCCCTCCTTACAGAACGCATCATCCACATTTCTGAGCACCAGAAATTGAACAAAAAAGACTTTTCTACAAGTCGTGGTTTAATGCGTTTGGTTAGTAAACGTAAGCGTTTACTGAGTTACCTCAGCAAAACCAATCTGCAGGGTTACCGTTCATTAATTGAGAAACTCGGACTTCGTAAATAATTACGGATATGTAATAAATCATTATTCCCAACTTGTTATTTATGCGGTTGGGAATTTTGTTTTTCTTACTGGTTTCTCCCTTCATTCATTTATTCACAGAATTGCTTGCACGGTAATTTTCCCTCCCTCACATTCCTGCACGACAATTCAAAAACAACATTGTTATGTTATCACAACCAATCAGCAAATCATTCGATCTGGGCGATGGACGTATTGTTACCATTTCAACAGGTAAACTGGCCCGCCAGGCAGATGGTGCTGTAACCGTTCAACAGGGTAATTGTATTTTACTCGCTACTGTTGTAGCCAATAAAGATCCAAGAGAAGGACAGGATTTCTTCCCATTGTCAGTTGACTACCAGGAAAAATTCGCTTCTGCAGGCCGTATCCCCGGTTCATTTTTTAAGCGTGAAGCAAGATTAAACGATTATGAAATTCTTACCAGCCGTTTAATTGACCGTGCCTTACGTCCTTTATTTCCCGAAGATTATTTATGCGATGTGCAGGTATTGATCAGCCTTGTTTCATCTGATGCTGAGGTTATGCCCGATGCATTGGCTTGTCTTGCTGCTTCAGCCGCATTAGCTGTTTCAGATATTCCTATTAAAGAAATTATTTCTGAAGTACGTATTGCAACTGTAGATGGAGTAATGATTGTTAATCCAACCCGTTCACAATTGTCAATGGCAACTTCTGAATTCCTCATTGCAGCTACTGAAAAGAACCTGATGATGGTGGAAGGTGAAGCAAAAGAATGCAGCGAAGAAGATTTAGTGAAAGCATTGCAGCTTGCACATGATGCTATCCGTGTACAGATTAATGCGCAGAAAGAGGTGAGAGATGCAAAAGGAGTTACTGCAAAAAGAGATTACAAGAAACCTGAATTAAATGAAGAGGTTAATCAGAAAGTGATTGCCTTTGCAAAAGATAAAGTGTACGCTATTGCAAAAGCAGGCAGCAGCAAAAACGAGCGCAGCGAAGCTTTCAGCAAATTGAAAGAGGAGTTGATTGCAAACCTTGGTGAAGCACCAACTGATCTTGAAAAGAAATTAACGAAGAAGTATTACGAAGATCTCAAATGGGAAGTAGTTCGTGATATGATGCTCGAAGATCGTATCCGTTTGGATGGCCGTAAGCTTGATGAGGTACGTCCGCTGGCAATGGAAATTGAACCATTACCAACACCACACGGTTCAGCATTATTTACACGTGGTGAAACACAATCATTAACAACTGTAACACTAGGAACAAAGCTTGATGAGTTATTAGTTGAAAGTGCTGCCAGCAGTGTGTATTCAAAATTCTTCCTGCATTATAATTTCCCTCCGTTCTCTACAGGTGAAGTGAAAATGATGCGTGGAGCAGGACGTCGTGAAATTGGTCATGGTATGCTTGCGCAACGTTCATTAAAACAAATGTTACCGGGTGGTGAGTATCCATACACAGTTCGTGTGGTAAGTGATATTCTTGAATCAAATGGTTCATCATCTATGGCAACTGTTTGTGCAGGTTCATTAGCATTAATGGATGCAGGTGTTCCTGTTCAGAAACACGTTAGTGGTGTGGCAATGGGATTGATTACCCGTGCTGATGGTAAATATGCAATTTTAACTGATATCCTTGGTGATGAAGATCATCTGGGCGATATGGATTTTAAAGTAACGGGTACACGTGAAGGAATTTGCGGTGTGCAGATGGATATTAAAGTAGATGGTTTGAGTATGGATGTAATGCGTGAAGCATTGAACCAGGCAAAAGCCGGTCGTTTACATATTCTTGATGCAATGTATGAGTGCGTTGCTGAACCACGTTCTGAAGTAAAACCACATGCACCACGCATGGAGAAGATCATAATCGATAAAGAATTTATCGGCGGTATCATCGGACCAGGTGGTAAAGTGATCCAGGAAATTCAGCGTGAAACAGGAACAACCATCACTATTGAAGAAGTAGGCAACTATGGTGAAGTAAGTATCTTCTCTTCTGCAAAAGAAGGTGTTGAAAAAGCAGTTGCATGGGTGAAAGGTTTGGTAGCAATACCTGAAGTTGGTGGTGTTTACGAAGCAACTGTAAAAGGCATTAAAGAATTTGGCGCCTTTGTTGAATTCTTACCAAAGAAAGAAGGTTTACTGCACATCAGTGAAATTAGCTGGAAGCGTTTGGATAGTATGGAAGGTGTGCTGAATGTTGGCGATGTGGTGAAAGTAAAACTTATTGGTTTGGATCCAAGAACAGGTAAGTTTAAATTAAGCCGCAAAGTGCTGATGCCAAAACCTGATGCTGCTCCAAGACCGCAGATCCAGTCTAAGCAGGAAGATCATAATGATGGTGAAGAGAGAATGTAATTATTCATCGAAATAAAAGAACTTTACGGTCCCGCCAAAGGCGGGACCTTTTTTATTGCATTATGAACAACTATATTAAAATCAGGATCAACTCATCTGATGAACAGGAACATGAAATGCTGATTGCATTAATGAGTGAAGAGGGATATGATGGATTTGAAGAAACCGAAACCGATCTGCAGGCATTTATTCCTGAAGAAGAATTTACAGAAGAGAAGCTGAAAGAAATTCTGCTGCCATTTTCAAAAAAGTATGAGAAAGAAATCATTGCACCGAAGAACTGGAATGCAGAATGGGAGAGTAATTATGAGCCGGTAATAGTGGATGATTTTGTTGCAGTAAGGGCACACTTTCATCAGCCCATTGTAACGGTTCAGCACGAAATTGTGATTACACCAAAAATGAGTTTTGGTACAGGTCATCATGCAACTACCTGG
>JBEBHT010000074.1:0-13504 GCA_040081135.1 Lacibacter sp.
AATAGTTCTTTAACCACAGCGCTGATTGTTTTGCCATCTGCCTTTCCTGCTAACTGTTTGCTGGCAACTCCCATTACTTTACCCATATCAGCAGCTGACACAGCACCAACTCCAGCAATAATAGAAGCAATGATTGTTTTTAATTCATCTGCCCCTAATTGCTTAGGCAGAAATTTTTCAATAATGGCTATTTCTTCTTCTTCCTTTTTGGCAAGATCGGTTCTGTTCTGCTGCTGAAAAATTTCCAGCGAATCTTTCCGTTGCTTCACCAATTTCTGCAGCAGCTTCATTTCATCATCAGCTGTAAGCTCGCCAGCCGCACCTGAAGTTTTGGCAATTAATATGGCAGCTTTAATGGCTCTTAATCCACGCAGGCCCGCTTCGTCTTTTGATTTCATAGCATCTTTCATTTGTGCCATGATCTGTTGTTCAAGATTCATAATCCTTATTGATTTTCTTTTAACTGTAAATCTTTAAATTTTTTCAGGAAGCTTTTTGCAAACTCCTTCATATCAGCAGTAAGCTCTGGCTGATTGGTTGCACGGTTAAATGTATCGGCCATGGTCATCAGCAGCTGATAATAAAAATCAGCCATTTCATCAACCATCATTTCTTTTGTCCACAAATCAATTCGCAATGCCGATTTATCGGCTCCATCCCAAAATGAAACCATCATGGCTTTGGCCTTCTGTTCCATATCAGCATTACTGTCGCTTGCTTTCCACTTAATCTCTTGCGGAACTTTATCATCGTCCAGGTAAACGTCTATTGAAATATTACTTTTATGCATAAGATTTTATTTGGCAAATGTAAGTTATTCAGCCTGTGCAGCCAGCTCAATACAATCCCACATTTTTTCAGCTGTTTTATCCCAGGAAAAAAGAGCTAATCGTTGCCGGCCATTTTCAACGAGTTTATTCCGTAATGTTTCATCTTTATACAGTAGCATCATTTTTTGAGCAATATCTTCAAAGCTCTCGGCATTAACATACAAATAGGCATCAGCACCAACCTCAGGCATTGCACTGTTTCTTGAAACAATTGCAGGAACATTGCTTTGCAATGCTTCAAGCGGAGGCACCCCAAAACCTTCAAAGAATGATGGATAAACCATGGCATAAGCTGATGCCACCAAACCTGCCAGTTCTTCTTTAGTAACATACCCGGTAAGCTTAACATCATTCCTGAACTTGAACGTGTTCAACAGTTTTGTAAACTCTTCTGTTTTCCATGCCATTCTGCCTGTTATAACCAGCTTCATGTTACTGCTCTGTTTTTTCTTGAATACAGAAAACGCACGGAGCAGGTTAATCAAATTTTTTCTTGGGTGGATTGTTCCGGTAAAAATAAAATACTCACAGCCATCTGTGTACTGCTGTTTTACTTTCTCCTTTTCTTCATGAGCTATTGGCTGAAACAAAGAGCTTGTGGCATTATATGTTACATGAACTTTTTCTTCCTTTATTTGATATTGATTACAGATATCCTGTTTTGAAAATTCAGAAACCGTTACAACCACTTTTGCTTTTGCCAGAAACTTTGCAGTATACTTTTTATAATACCGTAAATGCTTCTTCAATAAAAATGCAGGATGATGTAAAAATGCTAGATCATGTACCACCAGGCATTGCGGCACATTGGTACGCAGCGAACAAAAACCATCGGGGCTTACAAATACATCGGCCTTAATTTTTTTCAGCACAGCAGGAACCTGCCAGTTGTACCAAATATTCCATAAAATGGGAAGCCTTGCCTGCGGCTTTATAACAATTGGTTTTATATTCTGTGCATATACAAATTGAGAAGCAAAAGGTCTGTCGAAAAAAAAATAAAATGTATGTTCCGGATGAAGCTGTGCAATTCTGGAAAACACTTCTTCAATATAATATCCATAGCCTTCCATTTTTCCCGGAAGCAGTGCTCTTGTGTTAACAGCTATTACCATGTAAAAAATTAGCTGCAAAGGTAGGAGTGTATTCTTCTGAGCCGCATGAAAACAAATGTTGGGCAGTAACGTATCATCCGTATCAATAAAATCAGCAAATTGTGCAGGTGAAGGCGTTTATTTCCGTAGCATTAATTCAAAGGTTTTACTCTTGACAAAAAATAAAAAGCTGTTTAATTTTACAGAAAATTTGTTTCTTTCACCAATCACCTGTTTTAAATGAGTGTATATGTTCTATTTACTGTAGGTATAACTACGTATTTGCACTTAATATTTAAAAAAAAATGTACGAAAAAAAGTTATCCTAAAACAATTTCTGGAACAGTAATTGCTAAATATAGTAAGACAATTCAAAAAAGAAAAACCGGTTAACAGATTGTTTTTAAGTGCTTTATAATTTAATACTATTTGTTTTACAACATAGAAGAGTCAGGATACATTGATGGTTTTACAATGTGGATTTTGGGTAAACGACCCCGCTTTCCAGCGGGGTCAATCTTTTTTAAGCGTTTTCATCTATTGTTTGATTAAAAGTGTTCCATTACTTTTGATTTGTAATTCAGAATCCCAATATCCTAAAACCGTATACTATGAAAAAGCTGTTATGTGCAATGCTGTTTTGCAACATCGCTTTTCTTTCTTTTTCACAAGATGTCAAGTTTGCTTCCGGCCGTGAGAAACATGATGGCAAACCTCAATTGTTTCAGAACGTTTCACCAAAATTTTCATTTAAAATTTCGCAGATTGATGAAGTGATGAATTATCGCCTTCAACAGAATGTTGAAATTGATTTAACTCCGGGCTTAATATTTGTGGGAAATGTTTCTTCTATAACAAATGATGCTCCGGGGCTTACAACAATCACCATACAATTTTCAGAAAAAGGTGGCCTTGTACTTTCATTTTCTAAACTGGTCCTGCCCGATCAATCAATTATTTACCGTGGAATGGTTCAGAGCAAAAATCACAGTGATATGCTGATGCTTGAAAAGGATCCTGTTACCGGTTTATATAACTGGAACAAAAAACAGGTTTCGCATCTGCTGTCTGACTGAGTTCAAAGAAGAGAAAATTCACTATCCAATATTTCGTATCCTATTAAAACCTACATCCATGACCCGCTTTTTACAATTTTGCTTTACTGCATTTTTTGCAGCTTCAGCTATTGAAATTTCTGCACAAGTCCCAAAGCTCAGCAGCTATCCATCAGCAACCGCAACAATTTTTTTAGATTTCGACGGGCAAACTGTCAACAGCCCTTACTGGAATGGCGGGATTTCTTTCTACTGCACAGCTCCAACATTTACATCTGAGCAAATCACAACTGTTTTTAACCAGGTGGCTGAAGACTACAGACCGTTCAACTTAAATATCACAACCGATTCAACTGTTTACTTTGCTGCACCTGCAACAAAAAGACAACGTATTATCATTTCAGCATACAGTGCATGGTACGGCAGCGCAGGGGGTGTGGCTTACATTGAATCTTTCCGTTGGGGTATGGAAATTCCCGGATTTGTATTTGCAAATTTATTAGGACATAATACCAAATATGTTGGCGATGCAGCAGCACATGAAACAGGACATACACTCGGTTTAAACCACCAGAGCAGGTATGATGCAGCCTGTGCATTTTTGAATGAATATAATCCCGGTGCCGGTACAGGAGAAATCAGCTGGGCCCCAATTATGGGTAACAGCTATTCAAAAAACTTATCTCTGTGGCATAATGGTTCCACCAATTATGGATGTACCTCTCTACAAAGCGACCTGGCTGTTATTGCCAGTGCTGCCAATGGATTTGGTTACAGAACTGATGATATCGGCAATACAACAGCTGCCTCAGCGAATCTTCCGATTAATGGACAAATTCTGTCAACAAGTGGCCTTATAAATACAACTACAGATGTTGATGTGCTTAAAATTATTATTCCTGAAAAAGGCCATTTAACTATAAGTGCAATTCCTTTTAATACGGCTAACGGATATGTTGCAGCTGATATTGATCTGGAAGTTGATCTTCTGAACCATAACGGTGCTGTCCTCAGTCATTACAACCCCGGCACTTCTGTACAGGTTAGTATTGACAGTATTTTAGACCCCGGAACTTATTACTTATCAATTACAAATGCTGCTAACAGCAACATTGCTACTAATTATGGAATGCTGGGCAGCTATTCTGTTACAGGCACTTTTACTGCCGGAGCAGCTCTTCCTATTTACAGCCTTACTTTAAATGGTGAAGTTGCAAACAACAAACATGAACTGACCTGGAATATTATTGCAGATGAACCAATTGAAACAATTGCCGTGGAAATTTCATCTGATGGTAAAACCTTTACCAATCTACAGGATGTAACCGGGTCTTTACGCAAGTTCGTTTATCAGCCTTTTGAAAAAGGAACTGCCTATTACAGGTTGCATGTAGTTACAGTTTCACAGTTAAAATACTACTCTAATATTATTTCACTTCGTGAAGCAAAAGGAGGAGCAAAATACAACCTCGTGAGCAATATTATCACTGGTAACAGCATCAGCATCAACAGCAATGACAATTTTGGCTGGAGGCTTCTTGACATGAATGGCCGCAGTATTGGAAACGGTAAGATGATAACCGGATTAAACCGTCTTACTGCTGCAAATCTTACAAATGGCATGTATTTACTGCAGATCATGGATGGCACAGAAATCACTACCGAAAAAATCGTAAAACAATAAAAACTCTTTAACCTTCGAGACACTCTTGGTTTACCTCTGAAAAGAAGCTGCTCTATTTTAAGGGCAGCTTCCTTTTTATATCCCCTTTGCGTACATTTGCTGATTACAACTATGGAATATAATACTACAAGAAATCATCTTATCATTCGTGAATACGGCCGCCATATTCAAAAAATGGTAGATCATATCCTTACAATTGAAGACAGAGAGAAGCGCCAGGAGCAGGCGCATGTAGCCATTGAATTGATGGGCTTTTTAAACCCTCATTTGAAAAATGTGGAAGATTTCAGGCATAAACTCTGGGATCATCTGTTCCTCATTTCTGATTTTAAGCTGGATGTTGACAGCCCTTACCCCATTCCTACCAGCGAAACATTAAAAGCAAAACCGGAGCGTTTACCTTATCCCAAACGCTATCCACGCTATAATCATTTGGGAAAGAACATTGAAATTGTAATCGACAAAGCATTGAAAGAAGAAAATCCTGAAAAGAAGCAGGGCTTTGCCAATGCAATTGCTTATTACATGAAACTTTCTTATAACAACTGGCATAAAGAAAATATTCATGATGATGCTATTCAGCAGGAGCTGAGCGCTATTACCAAGGGTGAACTTGAATTCAACAACAGGCCTTTTGTACGCCAGTACAGGCCAAGTGATGATTTCAGGGAAAACCGTGGTGGAGGCGGTGGTGGAAAATTCAAGAAACATTTCCAGCAAAGAGGTGGCAGTGGAGGCGGTGGTGGTCGCAATATGGGTGGAAGAGATAATCGTGGTGGTGGAGATAACCGTGGTGGAGGCGGTGGCGGACAAAAATTCAAAAAACGTTACTAATCTTTTTACATCATTTATACAATCCCTCTTCTTTTTACAGAAGGGGGATTTTTGTTTTTATATTTTCGCAACAGAAACAATACAAACATGCATTCATTTGAAGTTAGAGGCGGCAAAAAATTAAAGGGTGAAATTATTCCCCAGGGAGCCAAAAACGAAGCACTGCAAATCATCAGTGCCGTACTGCTTACTCCTGAAAAGGTAACTGTTACCAATATCCCTGATATTGTTGATGTAAACCTTCTAATAGAATTGCTGGGTGAAATGAACGTGAAGATTGAAAGGCCTCAAAGAGATACCTGCATTTTTCAGGCAGATGATGTAAACATTGATTACCTGCACAGTGAAACATTTAAAAAGAAAAGTGGTAAGCTTCGTGGCTCTGTTATGCTGGCCGGACCAATGCTGGCAAGATTTCGGAAAGCCTTTATACCAAAACCAGGCGGCGATAAAATTGGCAGAAGAAGATTAGATACACATATTATTGGTTTTGAAAAATTAGGTGCTGCATTTAACTATCATGCAGAAGATGGTTTCTTTCACTTAACAACTGATCAGTTGAAAGGTGTTGATATGCTGCTTGATGAGCCATCAGTAACAGGCACTGCTAATCTTGTAATGGCAGCAAGTATGGCCGAAGGCATTACAACTATTTATAACGCAGCATGTGAACCTTATATTCAGCAATTATGCAGCATGCTCAACAGTATGGGTGCAAAGATTGGCGGTGTAGGAAGCAATCTCTTAACCATTGAAGGTGTACATTATTTAGGAGGCACATCACACCGCATATTACCCGATATGATTGAAGTGGGTTCTTTTATTGGCTTAGCAGCCATGACACAAAGTGATATTCTTATCAAAGGTGCAGGTGTTGAACACCTGGGAATCATTCCTGAAAAATTCAGGCAGTTGGGTATTCAGATAGATATAAAAGGAGATGACATTCATATACCCGAACAGGACTTATATGAAATACAACGCTATTTTGATGGCGGAGTTCTTACTATTTATGATCATCCATGGCCGGGCTTTACTCCTGATTTATTAAGTATTGTACTGGTAACAGCTATTCAGGCAAAAGGAAGTGTACTCATCCATCAAAAAATGTTTGAGAGCCGATTATTCTTTGTAGATAAACTCATTGATATGGGTGCACAGATTATTTTATGCGATCCGCACCGTGCTGTTGTAATTGGTTTGGAACGTGAACAAAAGTTAAGAGGCATTACCATGAGCAGTCCTGATATACGTGCCGGACAGGCTTTGCTGATTGCTGCTTTAAGTGCAGAAGGAAAAAGCATCATTCAAAATATTGAACAGATCGACAGAGGTTATCAATACATTGATGAACGCTTGCGAAATTTAGGTGCCGACATTAAACGAATTGAAGGATGATGAACAACATAACACAGGAAGAAATTATTCTCGAAGATGAACGGGTTTTGCTTCGGCCCTTACTGGCAGCAGATCTTGAACGCCTGCTTCCTTTTGCATTGAATGAAGCAGATATCTGGAAGTATTCTTTGGTAAGTCCTGCGGGTGAAGAAGGCATGAAGGATTATATCAGCACTACTTTACAGAACAGGGCTGCAGGAATAGAATATCCGTTTATTGTTTTTGATAAACAAACCAACAGCTATGCAGGCAGCACAAGGTTTTATGATATCCAGGAAAACAATCTTACAACACAGTTAGGTTATACCTGGTATGGAAAAGCATTTCAACGCAGCGGATTAAACCGACATTGCAAATTGCTTCTGTTTTCATTTGCCTTTGAACAATGGCAACTCGAACGTGTTGAATTAAGAGCGGATGCGAATAATGAACGGTCAGTGAATGCCATGAAAGCGGTTGGTTGTACTGTTGAAGGAATCCTGCGCAGCAACATGAGTATTGTTGCCGGTGGAAGAAGAGACAGTATTGTATTAAGTATTCTGAAAAAAGAATGGTTTGGCGGAGCAAAAGAACATCTGCTGAAAAAAATCTATTCCTGAATTGTTTCTCGTTTACCTGAAGACTTCAAAAAATTATGCGCATGTCTTTGTCACAATTATGTGACAAAGACATGCGCATTTTTATAGTTTGCTATTTTCAATCAGTTTTTTTACCTGACCGAAATCATTATTTTATTACACACTGGTCCAGCATAATCTCTTCCATCAGGTCATTATAGGTAGTTAAACGACCTTGTACTTTCAATACCTGCCCTACACTTACATTACTGATTTTACTGATATCTGTAGAGTCGATATTACAGATAATATTACCAAAAGAAATATGGCTTCCTTCTACTGCAGAAACCGGTCCTTCAAGAAGCAATGTCTTATCAACATACTTGCTGAAAGCCGCAGTATCATTCTTAATTTCGTCAGTTAACTTCTGAGAAGTAAGAGAATATGCTGCCTTTTCTGTACCGATATTACGATGTGGTTTGAAGAATACATACCATACTGCCCAGCTGCCTGTTACCAGTCCAACTAAGACAATTACTATTAGTATTCTGCTGACTTTTTTACTGATTTTCATTTTATAAATATTATTGGTGATATATCTGATTAACGGCTCAAAATTGATACGATAATTCAATTATTGTAATGACATAAATCATCAAATGAACTTCTCTTTGTCATATTTCGTTCATTAGCTGGCTTATAATTTTGTGACAAATATCACTTTTCGGTGATTAAGGAAACCTGAAACAACAGCCTCCTGAATAAAACCCCTTTATTATGTCAATTAAAAAAACACAAAAAACGATTCTGCTTATTCTGGGTGCCTTTTTTGTAATGCTTACAATTATACGGTGTACAAAAGAAGGAGTAAATGCATCCAAGATTGCCAGGGCTCTTGTTGAAAAACCCGATTCCACAGTCTTTGCTTCCTTTTACGATTCCATTGCAATTGCTGAGGCAGATGTAATTCCTGATGTGAATGACGTTATAAGAACAACAGGCGTGTTAAGTATTGTAAACAGTAACTGTGCTTCTGCAAACTGTCATGGTGGTGCTATTGCTCCAAAACTTACAACATATGCAGAAATAAAAACACTGGTTGTTCCCGGAAGCCCGGAACAAAGCAAACTGTTTGATCTCATGACCACCAGTGATGTAAATAAAGCAATGCCCCCTATAAATTATGGCGTTGATTTATCGATTACTGAAAAAACTAAAATCTACAACTGGATCAAAAACGGTGCAAAAGAAACTCCGGGTTTAGATGACTTCAGACCAGCTGCGATATCCTTGCTTACAAATGGTTGCGCCTCTGCAAACTGTCACAACCAGGCAACAGTTGGTGGCCAGTGGGCAAGAAGTGGTTTCATGGGCGTTAACCCCGATACAGTTTCCTATACATATATTAACCCCGGCAGTGGAAGTATTAATATTTATGCTCAGTTAAGAGAGCCAAGTTTAACTCAGGTATGGACTGCTTATAAAGACAGTGTAAAGAAATTTTTTGCTGATACTTTAGCGAATGCAAATTTCAGACCTTATAAAACTTTTGGAACTCCTGTAGTTGCTTCCAGCAGGCGTGGACCATTGAATACATATGATGATATCATTATGGATATTATATATCCAAAATCTATCAGGTCTAATTCAAGTGTTCAGTACACACATCCTACCAGCGGACAAAAATTTTACGTGAAAGGAAATCCTTTGACAAGTACTGATTGCTTTATGAGACGTATGGATTCAACTATCATTTACAGAAACCCCATTACCCTCGTTGCAACAACTAAAAATGGAAGTATGGCTTGGGATGATGGTGGATTTTCACCTTCTGAAGTTGCACTTTTTAAAGCATGGTATTTTGCTGATCCTAATATTCCTGATGTATGGAAATATGGTCTCAATAACCAGGGTATTTTCTCTTACAGAAAGACCGGCAATTTCATTACAAAATAATATGAACCCTATTAATTGCATAAAAATGAAAAAAACGATTTTAATAACACTGGTAGCAGTAATGATTATGGCTCTCCCTTCCTGCTATAAAAATTACTACGACATTTCAGAGGCAACGCTGGAATCGATCAACTCTGTGTCTTTCCGTAATGATGTTGTTCCTATTATGACCAGCGGGGCATGCGGATGTCATAACAATGGATTAACCGGGCAAATTGCCTTTTCGCATAAAGACACAATATTCTATTCAGCCATTCTTACAAGATCAACTCTTTTAAATAATATGGCTAAAGGTGGTCCTCACCCCGGCGAAGGCAGTATTTATTTTACACCATCACAGGCATCGATTGTTAAAGCATGGGTGGCACAGGGTGCAAAAGATGATTATGTTCCACCACCAGTTACAGGTGATGTTACTTATGCATTGCACATTGTTCCAATTTACAAAACAGATTGTAAAGGCAGTTCCTGCCATGGTGGAGTTGCCGTAGCACTTGACTATACAAGTTTGAAAGCAAAAGAAGCAGAAATTAAAACCATGATGAACAGTCTTGGTGCATCAGGACACAAGGGTGGAGCAATAAGTATTGCACCTTCTACTTCAGCAACCTTTCTTGCATGGATTGCACAGGGATTTAAACCATAACGAAACAAATAACCATTCAGATTAAAAATTAAAAAAATGAAAAAATTATTATTGTCGGTCTTCATACTTCTTGCCGCTTCTTTGATTACCAACGCACAGACCTATAAGACCAGAGACGGAAACATTTATTTCAATCCCAACAAAAACCAGGGAAACAAAGAGTATTCAGCATTAAGTAAAGAGGCAACCGCCATTTTTAAAGTAGAAACAATGGAAGTGGCCCTGCTCGTTCCAATGAAAACCTTCCATTTTAATAATGCCCTGCTGGAAGAACACTTCAATGAAAATTACTTACATACCAATAAGTTCCCGAATGCAACTTACAAGGGAAAACTGATTGGCTTTGACAAATCCATGCTTGCAAAAGATGGTGAATACAAATTTTCATCAGAAGGTAAGGTAGAACTGCATGGAGTAACTCAGCCTTTTAAGGGCGCAGTTGCAATGACTGTTAAAAGTGGTACTGCAACTTTTAATTGTGTGTTTACTGTAAAAGCAGCCGATTACAACATTGAAATCCCTGCGCTGGTTAAATCCAAATTAGCAGAAGCCACACCGCTTAACGCAACGATTACATTCAAAATGAATTAGTATTCACTCAAACTAATCAGATAGTTTATGAAAAAATTATTAGCACTATTTACAACCGGCATTCTCCTCTCTGCGGGTGCTTTTGCCCAGGACGACCTGTTGGGAGAATTAAAGCTTGAAGATTCTGCCCAGGTAAAACAAAATTTAACGATTGCCACCTTTAAGGCTACACGCATCATTAACATGAACAGTACCGAAATGACTGGTGCAGGTAATCTGCAGTTTATGGTCATTCACCATTTCGGTCAGTTATGGGATAAGAGCGAAGGAGCCAACAATGTGGCACGTTTATTAGGCTTTAACGGAAACTTTGCCAGCACGTATATTTCATTCGATTATTCACCTACTCATTGGCTGAATTTGGGCGCTGCATTTGCAGGCAATTCAAATATAGAAGGAATTGCAAAGTTTAAACTCATGCGTCAGCAAACAGGTATACACAATTATCCTGTAAGTATTGCATGGTTATCAAACGTTCATTTTAATGCGGCAAAATCAGTAGCTTCTCCTAACGGTTTAGAGTGGAATAAGTTTGCTTACCTGCACCAGTTAATGATTGCCAGGAAGTTTACTGATAAATTCTCTCTTCAGTTAACTCCATCAATGGTTCACTATAATATTATCTCCTACGGTTATGGCAACAAACATGATGTGTTTTCTATTGGCTTGGGAGGTCGGTATAAAATGACAGACAAAACAGCCTTCACCTTTGAGTATGCCAGGCAGTTGACGATGTATAAAAATGTAATTGATAAAACCGGCGAAATCGTTAATTACTCCCCTAACTTAATTTCAATAGGCTATGATTGGGATACGGGCGGACACATTTTCCAGTTCTTTATTTCCAACAGCTCTAATGCAAGTAACCTGTTTCAATTATCCACCAATCCTGTAAAAGACAACTTTGGCCAATTTTCCTTAGGGTTTAACTTAAACAGAAGCTACAGTGTAAAGAAGACTGTAAAAACAACACATTAAGTTTTTCCCTCAGTATAAAAGTATACCCGATTTTTTTGAAGCAACGGTTTTTTAGAGCCGTTGCTTTTTTTGTTTGATGGAGAATAGTCGTTTCAAGACAATCTTTTTCTTTATCAAGACTGATTAGTGTCATGTTTTTGTCTAAGAATTGTCATACCAATCTCATATTACTCTGAATAGGTTTGTACTGTGCTTTCTCACACAAAAAGTCTACACAATTAAAATTTCAGAAATATGAAAAGGTTACAAAAAAGCTACCTGATTGCTTCGCTTCTTTTACTGGGCGTTGTCTTTTTTTCAAAATGTACTAAAGACAACCAGGTATTAGATTTACCAGTGGTTAATGGAACAGAATTGTTCTCACAACTTACAACTACAGCACCTACAATTGATGGTACAATTGATCCAAGCTGGGATAATGCTGCAAAATTGAAATTTACAGCAGCAATGCCTGATCCGGGAAATGGCATGTGGGCAGGTTATCAGGGAATATCATTTGCTTCAACCCTACGTTCCATGTATGATAACCAGAACATCTACTTTTTGTTAGAAGTTCCTGATACTGACAAAAGTCATAATGTATCCCCATGGTACTTCGATGCAACAACTAAACTCTGGAATAAAGAACCCGGCTCAAGGACTTTAGATGCCAGTGGAAATTTATCAAGAGAAGGTTTTGGTAAGGATCAGTTTGCTATGCTTTGGAATATTGACAAATCAACTCCAAAATTTCTTACCCAAACCTGTTATGCAAGTTGCCACATCTTCACTCCATATTTAGACTATTCAGTTACTCCTGCAGCTATGAAATCAAACTCAGGCAGTGGTAACCACTACACCAATAATCAAAGCGAAAAAATTGATATGTGGTGGGCTCATCCGCAAAGAGGTATGGTTTATGGCTTTATGGATGATAACTATCAGGATTGGGCAGGTGGCCCTGCTATTTCTAACTTGGTAGGTGGAAATTCTAACGGCCGTCATTTTGATGATTTAATACCAAACGGAACAGCTTCTACAACATGGCCTTACCGTCCGAATTATACAGCTGATGCAACTCAGGGTTCAGCCAATAACACACAGAATTTAAAATTAGATGGCACAGGCGCAACCGTTGCTGTACCATTATGGATTATTCCAAATTCAGTAAGTGGATATATAAAAGTAGAAGACACATTAGCAGGTGGAACAGCGGTTAAGATAACTGCAGTAAGTTCAACCGGTGTATTAACTTATGCAACCGGTTCAATTGATCCGAATACAGGCACAGATTATCAACGCCTCGGAACTTCTCCTACCAGTGCTATTGGTGCAAAATGTTTTCCAAGCGTTATTCTTTCAACTGTTAAAAATGGCCGTGCTGATATTGCTTTATCTGCAGTTCATACAGGTACAGGTTGGGTATATGAATTTAAACGCAAACTGAAAACAGGTGATGTATTGAAACAGGATGTTGACTTTTCAAGTTTAGAAGATCAGCCTTTTGGTGTTGCCATATTCGATAAATCAAACTATCAGCATGCAATCAGACCAAACCTGGTGTTGAAGTTTAAAAAATAAGCGGCAGGACCAGTTCCTGAAAACCTAAAAAGTAATATCATGTTAAACAATAAAAAAATAGTTGGGTTTTTGGCCGGCTTTACCCTGCTTTTGATTGCGGGATGTTATAAAGACAAGACCGTAATTCTTGACGCAGCTGAAATAACAAGAACTGTCAGCTATGCTGAGGATATCGTTCCCATTTTTAACAGCAGTTGCAATGCAAGTGGCTGTCATAATTCTGGCGGCAAAAGTCCTGATTTATCAGCAGGCAATTCATATAACGCTCTTATTGCAGGCAATTATGTTGATAAAGGTGCAGCTGAAAACAGTGTGCTCTAT
>JBEBHT010000460.1:0-3104 GCA_040081135.1 Lacibacter sp.
AGTTATAAGTTTGGTTCTTTACAGCATGTAAATAAGGCTGTACGTAAACAGGCCATTGAGCATAATGTTGAAGTAATTAAACATGGTGTTGAGCTTGGATCAAAAGCCCTGACAGTTTGGTTAAGCGATGGAAGCTGTTTCCCCGGTCAATTGAATTTCAGAAAAGCATTTCAGAATACATTAGAAAGTCTGCAGGAAATTTATGCAGCTTTACCTGCTGACTGGAAAGTGTTTGTTGAATACAAAGCATTTGAACCAAACTTCTACTCAATGACAGTAGGAGATTGGGGACAGTCATTATTATATGCAAACAAATTAGGGCCTAAAGCTTATACATTGGTAGATCTTGGTCATCACTTACCGAATGCAAATATTGAACAGATTGTTTCTCTTCTGTTAATGGAAGGAAAATTAGCCGGTTTCCATTTCAACGACAGTAAATATGGTGATGATGATTTGACATGCGGAAGCATCAAACCTTACCAGTTATTTTTAATTTTCAATGAACTGGTTGAAGGAATGGATGCAAGAGGAATGGATCATGCAACTGATCTTGGCTGGATGATTGATGCAAGTCATAATGTAAAAGATCCATTGGAAGATTTATTACAATCTGTTGAAGCCATTATGATTTCTTACGCACAGGCATTAACAGTTGACCGTAAAAAATTAAATGCAGCCCAGGATGCAAATGATGTAGTGGCAGCACAGGAAATTTTACAGCATACATTCCGCACCGATTTGAGAGCTCTTGTTGCAGAAGCAAGATTAAGAAGTGGCGGCGCATTATATCCCTTACAATATTTCCGTGAACAGAAATTAAGAGATCAGTTAATAAAAGAAAGGGGCAGCAAAACAGTGGCAACAGGATTGTAATGGGCAAGGAGTCCGTCATAGCAATTTTTGATATTGGCAAAACCAATAAAAAGCTGTTGTTGTTTGATGAACATTACAAAGTTGTGCATGAAGTAAGTCAGCAGTTTATCGAAACAACAGATGAAGATGGTTTTCCCTGCGAAGATGTAGCAGAGCTTACGCAATGGATCAAAGATTCTTTTGATTCAATAACAAAAGATGAGCGCTTTAACATTAAAGCCGTTAATTTTTCCGGGTACGGAGCAAGTTTTGTTTATCTCGATAAAGACCTGGAAGTTATTCCGCCTCTATACAATTATCTCAAGCCTTATTCCCCCGCATTACAAAAACAGTTTTACGATACATACGGAGGCGAAAGCAAAGTGTCGAAAGATACAGCGTCGCCTGTTTTAGGTAATCTTAATTCTGGTATGCAATTGTACCGGCTGAAGTATGAAAAGCCTGAGCTGTTTGCAGCAATTAAATATGCACTTCATCTTCCGCAGTACCTGAGTTTTGTTCTTTCAGGAAAGGTAAATACAGATATAACCAGTGTAGGCTGTCATACCAATCTATGGGATTTCCAGGGAAAAAAATATCATCAATGGGTGAAGAAGGAAGATGTTGCTGAGAAATTACCACCTATTGTTCCCTGCGACTCTATTGCAGGTTATATCAATAAAAAAATTCCTGTTGGCATTGGTTTGCACGACAGTTCTTCTGCATTGATACCTTATCTCACTTCTTTTCACGAACCATTTATCCTGCTTTCAACAGGCACATGGTGCATTACATTAAATCCGTTTAATCAGTCACAGCTCAGCGATTATGAATTACATCATGATTGTTTGAGTTATCTTTCTTTCCAGGCAAAATCTATCAAGGCTTCCCGTTTGTTTGCAGGGTATGAACATGAACAGCAAACGAAACGGCTGGCAGCTCATTTTAATGTTGCAGTTGATTATTACAAAGAGGTTGAGTGCGATGTGAAGCTGATGAAACGACCGGATGAGTTAAAAGAATATTTAAAAAAAGTTAATGATGATGTGATGCTTCAGCAATCTGTTTTTGAAGGCAGGGAACTGCGTTCATTTAAAAATTACGAAGAAGCTTACCATCAGCTGATCGCAGATATTATTGTTCAGCAGTATTACAGCACCAGCCTTGTGCTGAAAGGAACTCCGGTGAAAAGAATTTTTGTTGATGGAGGATTCAGTAAGAATCCGATCTTTATGCTTATGCTGGCTGATCTCTTTCCTGAAGTTGAAACCTTTGCGGCATCAGTTGCACAGGCTTCTGCATTGGGTGCTGCATTGGTAATGCATGAACACTGGAACAGTAAACCATTGCCATCTGATATCATTGAATTGAAATATTATTCAGGATTACAGCATATCTGAGTTGGCGTTGGTTTCAGCAGTTAAAAATGAATAGAATGAAAGTTGGATTATTTATACCCTGCTATATTGATCAGTTTTATCCCCAGATAGGAATTGCTACACTTGAGTTACTGGAAAAATTTGGTTGTGATGTTTCTTTTCCTTTGAATCAAACCTGTTGCGGACAACCAATGGCCAACAGCGGCTTCGCTTCATTAAGTAAGGATTGTGATAAAAACTTTGTTGCTAATTTCCGTGGCTTTGATTATGTGGTTGGCCCATCAGGAAGTTGCGTACTGCATCTCAAAGAACATTTGAAAGATGATCAGCATCCCGGCGAAGCAGAACATATCCGCAAACATGTATATGAACTCACAGAATTTTTAGTGGATATTTTAAAAATTGAACAGCTCGATGCTTCATTTCCACATAAAGTAGGATTACATACAAGCTGCCATGGACAACGTGGATTGCATGTTGCATCAATGAGTGAATTGGTTGCTCCAGAATTTTCAAAGCCTGAAAAATTATTGCGCATGGTAAAAGGTTTGCAGTTGAGTAAACCTGCACGACCGGATGAATGCTGTGGCTTTGGCGGGACCTTCTGTGTGTTTGAAGAAGCAGTGAGTGTAAAGATGGGCAAAGACAGGATTGCAGAACATGAAGCAAATGCTGTTGAATATATCACAGGTTATGATGAAAGCTGTTTAATGCACCTTGAAGGAATATTGAAACGGGATGGCAGTAAGATCAAAGCCATTCATATTGCAGAAATCTTAAACGGCAACGCATGAGTAAAGTATTAACACATGCAGAAGCTGCGGAACAATTCATTGCTGATGAGCCAAGAACCGACTGGCACAATGATAC
>JBEBHT010000461.1:0-3084 GCA_040081135.1 Lacibacter sp.
TCAGCATCAAGCAATTTTCCTTTAACTGGAACTTACTTCTGCTGACCACCGGTTTAGCCATTATTGGCGTTATTGCCGGAACTTACTTCTCCAAGAAAATCGACAATAAACTTCTGAAAAAAATATTTGCCGGCTTTGTAATTGCCATGGCTGTATTTATACTTGTTAAAGAATTGTTCTTTTCTTAAAATATTGGTTGAAGAGTAACCCTCTGTGATATAAGTTACTCCGGGCAAATGGAAACAAATCTATTTTCCCTCTTCAAAACAATATGCCATGCCATCTAAACATCAAATTATTATTATCGGCGGAGGTAACGCCGGCATTTCGGTAGCTGCACAATTGCTGCGCAAAAACAAATCACTTGATATTGCTATTATTGATCCTGCTGACAAACATTATTATCAGCCAGCCTGGACTCTTGTTGGAAGCGGAGCTTTTGACATAAAAGATACCGAGCGAAATGAAGCGGATGTAATGCCGAAGGGTGTTAGATGGATAAAGCAAAAAGCTGTTTCTTTTTTACCCGATAGCAATACTGTACAGATTGATACCGGAGAAAATCTTACGTACGATTATTTGGTTGTTGCTCCGGGTATTCAATTAAACTGGAATGCAATCAAAGGGCTGAAAGAAGCAATTGGGAAAAACGGTGTTTGCAGTAATTACAGTTTTGCAACAGCTCCTTATACATGGGAGTGTATCAAAAAATTTAAAGGCGGGAAAGCAATATTTCATAATCCGCATACTCCTGTAAAATGCGGAGGTGCGCCACACAAGATCATGTATATGGCGGCAGATTATTTTCGCAAACAGGGCATCTTAGATAAATGCGATATACAATACTGGAGTGGTGCAGCGAAACTGTTTGCAGTACCTGTATATGAAAATACGCTGTTGAAAGTTGTTGAAAGAGGCGGCATTAAACTGAATTTCATGCAGCGGCTCGAAGAGATAGATGCAGAAAATAAACGTGCAAGATTTGTTGGGTTTGGAGAAACAAATAAGGATGTGGAAAAGTGGGTTGATTATGATATGATTCATGTTACTCCGCCGCAAAGTGCTCCTGATTTTGTAATGAACAGTCCGCTTGCAAATGCAGCAGGTTGGGTTGATGTAAATGTGAATACCCTTCAGCATGTAAAATATCCGAATGTTTTTTCGCTTGGCGATGCATCAGGTCTTCCTACTTCAAAAACGGGTGCTGCCATACGAAAACAGGCCCCGGTACTGGTAGCAAACCTGTTATCTGCCATCAAACAGGAACAACTTACTGCAGCTTATACTGGATACACTTCCTGCCCATTACTTACCGGCTATGGCAAATTAGTTTTAGCTGAATTTGATTATGACAATCAGCCAATGGAAACATTCCCATTTGACCAGAGCAAAGAAAGATGGAGTATGTACCAGTTAAAGAAAAGAGGGCTACCCTGGCTGTACTGGAATAAAATTTTAACGGGCAAAGCATAAACACAGGCAGAAAAACAATTTAACAAAAGCTGTTTTTCAATGTGACTAAAGTCATAGTTCACGGCTGGCAGAAGTTGCAAATTTGCTGAATCAATTAATACTAAAAATAAACACAAATATGAAGATAGAACAGATCTATACCGGTTGTTTGGCACAGGGTGCTTACTACATCGAAAGTGAAGGTGAAGCTGTGGTAATTGATCCGCTGCGTGAAGTAAAACCTTACATGCAGAAAGCAATGAACAGCAATGCCAAAATCAAGTATGTGTTCGAAACACATTTTCATGCCGATTTTGTAAGCGGTCATCTTGATTTAGCAAAACAAACCGGGGCAACAATTGTGTATGGCCCAACAGCCAAACCAAATTTTGATGCACATGTTGCAGCAGATGGTGAAGAAATTAAAGTAGGTAAAATCACTTTTAAAATATTGCACACTCCCGGTCATACAATGGAATCAACCTGTTACTTACTGAAAGATGAGAACGGAAAAGATGTTGCACTTTTTTCAGGTGATACATTATTCATTGGTGATGTTGGCCGTCCCGATCTTGCACAAAAAGTAATTGCAGAGTTAACACAGGATAAACTGGCTGCTCATTTATATGATTCACTTCATAACAAGATTCTGCCGCTGGCTGATGATATTATTGTATATCCGGCACATGGTGCAGGCAGTGCATGCGGCAAGAACATGAGCAAAGAAACTTCCGATACACTGGGTCATCAGAAAGCAACCAATTATGCGTTGCAGCCCATGAGTAAAGAAGCATTCATGAAAGAAGTGCTCACTGGATTAACTCCTCCTCCACAATATTTTCCTTTGAATGTATTGATGAATATCCAGGGTTACGACAGTATTGATGATGTACTGAAACGTGGTACACAGGCATTGAGCCCGGAAGCATTTGAAACTGCAGCAAATGAAACAGGTGCGTTGATCTTAGATACAAGAGATGCTGAAGTTTTTTCAAAAGGATTTATTCCCAACTCTATTAACATTGGTATCGATGGCAACTTTGCTCCCTGGGTTGGCGCAATGATTCCGGATGTGAAACAGGAAATCCTTCTTGTAACAGATGAAGGCCGTGAAGAAGAAGTAGTAACAAGACTTGCCCGTGTTGGTTACGATTATTCCATTGGTTACATCAAAGGCGGTTTTAATGCCTGGCAAAATGCAGGAAAAGAAATTGATAGCATTCAACGGGTATCTGTCGATGAACTTGCCGACGTTCTTGCAAAAGATCCGGCTGCAAATATTCTGGATGTACGTAAAAAAAGCGAGTACAACAGTGAACATTTAGTAGATGCTGAAAGTGCATGCCTGGATTATATCAACGAAAGCATGCTGAAAGTGGATAAAAACAAAACCTACTATGTGCATTGTGCAGGCGGTTACCGCTCTATGGTTTTTGCTTCTATTCTCAAAGCCCGTGGATACGACAACCTGATTGATGTAAGAGGTGGCTTTAAAGCACTGAAACAAACAGGTAAGTTTAAGGTAACCGATTACGTTTGTCCCACTACACTTTTATAAGCAGCAAAGTTTAAGGCAAAATAAAAGGAGACTTGTTCAGAATCTAAGTCTCCTTTCATTCAATAACTCTGAAC
>JBEBHT010000075.1:0-13228 GCA_040081135.1 Lacibacter sp.
ATATGGGATATGGCAAAAGATCATATTTTAGAAAAAAAGAAGAAGATGGATGAAGACGTTGCAAATAAGAAATTGTCTTATACTTATTTTTTTTATCATCAAGGTTCTGACTTTAATTCACTTCCTCAATTTCTTGTACAAGAATTAAAAACACCTGCTAATTTTTATTCTGAGATTAAAAAAAGCTTTAATGCAAAAGGCGCCCAATTGATAATTGAAAATAACAAAGACATTCTAAGCAACTATATGTTGTCAGCAAATTTTGGGCAAGTATACTGTAATGATAACAGTCAAACAATTGCATATACAGTTAGGGTGGTAAGAAATGATAGTGTTGAAGTAACAGGATTGTCATATATGTTGTTTTCAAAAAATTCTATTATTCAATTTAACTTTAGTTCGGAATCAGCTTTTTTTACAGATAACATTATTCAATTTAACGAAGTAATTAACTCGTTTAAATGGATTAAAAAGTAAGCTTTTTAAGTTCAGGGAGTCCCATTATCCAATTGATAATCAATGTGCTTCAATCCTTTCGATTCCGCTTGTTTGTTAAATTTTTAGAAAAGTAAAAAAAATCAAAATTACCTTTTATATTTGTTCTGCGTCTGGGATGAGTCGCTTGGCGTCTCTCCGAGAAGGTTTATCCTTCTTCTCCAGTCGCTTTTTTTATTTATACGACTATGTACTTATGCTATATCGATGAATCTGGAACACCTGAAGTCCCAGGAACTACCTCTCACTACGTACTTGCTGCTTTAACTGTCCCAATTTATAAATGGAAAGTTTGCGAAGATGAAATCAATCATTTAAAGTTGCGTTATGATTTAATTGATGCAGAAATTCACACAGGCTGGTTAATAAGAAATTATACAGAACAAAATAAGATCGCTGGTTTTGATTCATTGCCGTACCATCAGAGAAGAGCAGAGGTTGAAAGATATAGAAGAACAGAATTATTAAGATTACAAAAATCTCCTTTAACTCGTAAACAACTAAAACAAACAAAGAAAAATTATGAACAAACAAAATATTATATTCATTTAACACTAACTGAAAGGAAAGCTTTTGTTTTAGAGGTGGCGAAAACAATTGGAAACTGGGGCTTTGCAAGACTTTTCGCTGAATGTATTGATAAAATATTTTTTGACCCAGCACGAGCCCCTAAGCCAGTTGATGAACAAGGTTTTGAACAAATTGTATCACGTGTTGAGCAATATCTGGCATTAGTTGGAAATGGATCAAAATGTCATGGATTGTTAATCCATGATAACAATCAAACTGTTGCAAAAAGACATACGGGGCTAATGAAACAGTTTCATAAAAAAGGAACTTTTTGGACATACATTAATAATTTAATAGAAACTCCCCTATTTGTTGACTCTTCATTAACAAGTATGATTCAAATGGCAGACGTTTGTGGTTATGCTATAAGAAGATATTTGGAAAACGGTGAAACAGAATTATTTGATGAAGTTTTTAAAAGGGCAGATAGAAGAGGTAATACTGTTGTTGGTGTAAGACATTTTTCAAACGCAAGTTGTACTTGTAAAATATGTACAGCTCATAAATTCTCTTCGGCCTCTATCATAACATCTGGCAAATAGTAAATTATAGTAGTTTGATGTTTACTATATTTATTCAATTCTGTTACCAGAAACACTTAGCATATCTTATTTTCTCATTCTTTATTTGTTATATCTATCTCTCTTTTTGTTGCTGAAAATTTGACCTGAAATATAATACCAATCAATAAGCAGGTGATCGTTCTCTTGTTACTTGGTTAACTACCAATAGCAGCCCAGTTTTTCAACCACATAAAAAAACCGGCCGAAGCCGGTTGAAATTTAATTGTTACCTCCACCCTGTCCGTTTCGCCTCTTTTGCATTTCTTCCTGCTGCTCTTTTCTCAGTTTGGCGAGTTTTTCTTTCTGTTCGGGAGTAAGCAACAGATCAATCTGTTCACTGTATTTCTTACGGATAGTTCCCATTTGTTCTCTTTGTGCTTCCTGGGTAAGTGCAGTGTTGTTACGGACTGCCTGCATTTCTTCCCGTTGTTTGTCCATGATCGGTTTAATCGTATCCTGCTGATCCTTGGTAAGGTTCAGTTCCTGGTAAAGATCACGGCGGTTCATTCTGCCTTTGGAAGTATCTGCAGGTGTTTGTGCCTGTGCCATTGCACTAACGCAGATAAAAAGCAATAAAAATTGAAGTACTTTCATTGTAATAATATTTGATTTGAACTGGATTAGACGGCGGTTCTGCAAAAAGCTTACGCCGCCTGTAAAAAAATTACTTAGACTCCCTTATTTCAATGCAAAGACTGTGCATCAGCAGTATTAAATACAATTTTTGAACTCAACACATTTAACCTGGGCCTGATTGCAGTTATTTTCGCCCCGGCAGTTTTAATATTATTTTCTTGCCTGTCATTAGAAAACTCAACTTCCAGTTTATAGAACTGACCTGTCGGTAAACTATTTAATGTTTCGGGGCAGGTGAAAATCAATACGACACTATCACCAAATTTAATTTTATCTGCCTGGTTTTGCACAAGTCCAGTTACAGTAATAGAATACTTCATTACTCCACATCCAACATAGTTTCTTCCCAAATTATTTATCTTCACTAATAGCTCGAAAGAATTGTTTCCTTTTCTTTCAACTTGTGAATAGGCAGGGCTTAAAAAAAATAAGCTGATAGATAAAATAAATAATTTCATATACTTATTTCAGCCAGACATATCTGATGAAGCTGGCATTAAAACGTAATTTACAATACATCTCCTGTTCTGTTTCTTTTATCATCATGTTTCCTTCCACTTTTTACAGTATCAGGTTTTCACCTAAACTTTCACGAACTTGTAACCATGAACTACCTCGCCCACGCATACCTCTCTTTTCATAATCCCGAAATACTGGTGGGGAATATGATCAGTGATTATGTGAAGGGGAAAAAGAAGTTTGATTATCCGCACGGCATTCAAAAGGGAATGGAGATTCACCGGGCCATTGATACATTCACCGATGATCATGCAGTAACCAAGCGGGCAAAAGAGATCTTCCGTCCGCATTACCGTTTATATGCCGGTGCGTTTGTAGATGTGGTGTATGATCATTACCTGGCAACGGATGAAACTATTTTCAGCAATACAGCAGCACTTCATCAATTTGCAACAGATACTTATCAAACACTGGAACCATTTAACGGACTCTTTCCCGAACGTTTTGCGATGATGTTTCCTTATATGAAAACACAGAACTGGTTATACAATTACCACAAACGTTGGGGAATCGAAAAAAGTTTACATGGAGTTGTCCGCCGTGCAGCGTACTTAACAGAAAGTGCTACTGCCTTCCGTTTGTTTGAAGAAAACTTTGATGAACTGCAGGAATGTTATGATGAATTTTTCCCTTTACTGTTTGCGTTTGTTCAAACCATGATTAATGAATATAAGAATCATACACCAGGAACTGTTTGAACCGTTCCACACAGGCACGCTCCAGCATTTCCCTGTCATCGGGGTGTGCAATATCAATCAATAACTTTGCCCTTTGCCGCAGATTTTTTCCATACAAATGTGCCACGCCATATTCCGTAACTATATAATGGATATGTCCACGGGTGGTTACCACACCGGCTCCCTGTTTTAAAAACGGAACGATCCTGTTTATTCCTTTTGCAGTTCTTGCTGTTAAGGCAATGATGGGTTTACCACCTTCGCTCAACGCAGCACCACGCATAAAATCCATTTGTCCGCCAATACCGCTGTACTGTGTTGTACCAATACTGTCGGCACAAACTTGACCGGTAATATCCACTTCAATGGCACTGTTAATGGCAATCACTTTCGGGTTTCGCCGGATGACATGCGGATTATTAACATAATCAATATCGAGAAAAGCAAAGGCCGGGTTATCATCTACATAATCATACAACCTTCTTGTACCCACTGCAAAACCGGTCACTGATTTATTGGGATGAATATTTTTCTTTGTGTTGTTGATGATGTCGTTTTCCACCAGGTCAATAATTCCATCGCTGCACATTTCTGTATGTACGCCGAGGTTTTTGTGGTTGTGGAGTGATTTCAATACTGCATCAGGAATAGTTCCGATTCCCATTTGCAATGTGCTTCCATCATCAATCATTTCAGCAATGTATTTACCAATCCTCAGCTCATCATCTCCCACTTTGCAACCATAATCCACTTCAGGCAACGCTTCATTGCAATGCACAACTGAAGTAAAACGGTCGGTATGGATCAAACTGTCGCCATGTGTACGTGGCACATTGGGGTTGATCTGTGCAATAATATGTTTAGCGGTGTTCACGGCGCTGCGGGCAATGTCAACACTTACACCTAATGAACAGTAGCCATGTTTATCAGGAGGTGACACCTGTACCAGCGCCACATCAATGGGCAGGTAACCTTTTTTGAAGAGATCGGGAATATCGCTGAGGAACACGGGAATAAAATCGGCACGGCCTTCATTCACTGCCCTGCGTACACTTTCGCTTACAAACATGCAGTTGATATGAAAGTTGTCTTCGTACTCCGGTTTGTCGATGGTAATATCACCAGCCACGGTAATGAAAACCATTTCTACATTACGCAAACGGTGCGACTGTTTGGCCAGTTCACGCAGTAAATACAAAGGGGTTTGAGCACTACCCTGTACAAATACACGATGCCCACTTTGAATGACGGATAATGCTTCTTCAGCTGATTTGTAAGTAAGTTCCTGGTACATAGTTTGAAAAGTTAAGCAATATTAACACTTGTTAGTTGTGATAACCATGCCCATAAGCAGGATAAGTGGTGATTTCCGGCAGCAATGTTTCAGCTAAATTTGCGTTTAGAAAAACAAACAAATCGACCAATGAAATTTCTTCTCGCTTCCCTTTTATTCTTAGCTCTTGGATTTACGGTTACTGCACAGAACGGTTCTAAGTTGCCCCCTCTTGATAAATCGCCCATGGATATGGCCTATTACCCGGTAAATTATCCCATTCTCCGCATACAACCCAATAAAGTAACGGAACAGCTGATTGCCAGAGTGGTGTACAGCCGTCCTTCAAAAAGCGGACGTAAAGTGTTTGGCGAACTGGTAGAAGATGGAAAAGTGTGGAGGCTTGGTGCCAATGAAGCCACTGAGATTGAGTTTTTCCGTGATGTAAAAATTGGCGGCAAAACTGTGAAGAAGGGACGTTATACCATGTATGCACTGGAGAACCCGGTTAAATGGACACTGATCATTAATAAAGAAACTGATATATGGGGAGCGTTTAAATACGATGCAGCAAAAGATGTGGTGCGTACAGAATGTGCCGTTACAAAAACTGCAGATATGGTTGAATCGTTTACCATGACGTTTGAAAAAGTAACTGACAAAAGCATCAGCCTGGTGATGAACTGGGATGATGTGGTGGTGAGGATGCCGATCTCTTGGTAAGAATGAAGTAAGAGGTAGGATGTAAGAAGTGAACTAAACTTTTAGCAGTTTGATAAATAATCAGAGCTCCGCAATTAACTGCGGAGTTTTTTTATCGCAGCATTTTTGGTTATTGTGTTTTGAATTTTGAATATTTACAACATGTGTGGTATTGCAGGAATTATATCAATGAATCAGCAACACGTTTCAACAGAAAGGTTGAAAGCAATGACGGATGCCATAGCTCACCGTGGACCTGATGGTGAAGGTTTCTGGATCAATGAAAACAAAACAGTGGGGTTTGGTCACCGGCGTTTGGCGATTATTGATTTAAGTGATGCTGCTGCACAGCCATTTCACTATCTGAACCGTTATAGTATTACCTACAACGGCGAGATCTATAATTACATTGAACTGAAAGAAGACCTGCTGAAGAAAGGATACCAGTTCCGCACACAGTCTGATACAGAAGTAATTCTTGCTGCTTATGATTGCTGGAAGGAAGAATGCCTGCAGCAGTTTGATGGAATGTTTGCTTTTGCCATCTGGGACGAACATGAACAAAGCCTTTTTACAGCAAGGGACCGTTTTGGCGAAAAGCCTTTCTATTATTTTTTTGATGGAGAACAGTTTGTATTCGCCAGTGAAATGAAAGCATTGTGGGCGGCAGGAATTAAGAAAGAGATCGATCATACAATGCTGTTGAATTATATTGGTTTGGGCTGGGTAAAAAATCCCGTTGATCTGTCGCAGACATTTTATAAAAACATTGTTTGTTTAGCGCAGTCGCACTATCTGAAACTAAGTTTGAAAGATGGAAAGAATGAAATCACTCAATACTGGGATCTTGATAAAGAAACGGTTTCAAACCTCAGCGAAGCAGAGGCAATTGAACAGTTTCAATCTTTATTCAGCACATCCATTAAAAGAAGATTAAGAAGTGATGTTGAAGTAGGCACAAGTTTGAGTGGCGGATTAGACAGCTCATCCATTGCAGCAACGATCAGCCAACTTACAACTTACAACGTACAACTTAAAACCTTCACCGCTTCCTTTCCCGGTTTTGAAAAAGATGAAACGGCTTATGCTAAACAGGTAGCTGATCAGTTTCAGTTGCAGCAGTTTACGATTACACCAACTGCAGAAACATTGCTGAATGATATTCAGAAATTAATCTATCACCAGGAAGAACCTTTTCAATCAAGCAGTATCTATGCACAATACAAAGTATATGAGCTGGCGAAACAGCATGGAGTAAAAGTGATTCTTGATGGACAGGGTGCTGATGAAATACTGGCCGGTTATTATAAATACATTCATTGGTTTTTGCAGGAGAAGGGAAGAAGCCGGGAGTCGGGAGTCGTCAGTCGGGAGTTGAATGCATTTGCTCAACATCAGATCCCGTTTGAATGGGGATGGAAAAATAAATTCGCAGCAAGGTTTCCGGAGATTACTGCTGTTCAATTAGAAAGCAAAGCCTTTAAAGAGATCAAATTCAGTGCAGGAATTGATGCTGCTTATTTCAAAGAACATATCAATAAACAAACCATCTTCAAACCAATCGTCCGCAAGCTGAATGATTTGCTTTATTACAATACCATGCAGTTTGGTTTGGAAGAATTACTCCGCTATGCCGACCGTAACAGCATGGCACATGGAAGAGAAGTGCGGTTACCATTTTTAAATCATGAACTGGTGCAGTTTATTTTTTCATTGCCTTCGCATTATAAAATTCACAACGGTTTTACCAAATATATTCTGCGTGAAAGTATGAAGCAGGTCTTGCCATCCTCCATTGTTTACCGAACAGATAAAGTGGGTTATGAACCACCGCAGCAGCAATGGATGCAAACGCCGGGCTTTACTGAACTGCTGATGGAAAGCAGAAAGAAGTTAGTGAGCGAAAAGATCATCCGTGCCAATGTATTGCAACAACCCATTCATGCCAAAGCAGCACATGCTGTTAATAATGCTGACTGGCGCTATTTCTGTGCGGCGAATCTTTTCTAATTCCTCATCTTTGCAATCTTATTTTACTTATTATGAAACTAGATACAAAAGTTATTCATGCCGGTGCTCATCCCGATCCTTCAACCGGTGCAATCATGACACCGATCTATCAAACCAGTACTTATGTGCAGGAAGCTCCGGGTGTAAACAAAGGTTTTGAATATGCAAGAAGTCAGAACCCGACACGTAAAGCTTTGGAAGAAGCCGTTGCAATCATTGAAAACGGTCAGTTCGGTTTGGTATTTGGCAGTGGTGTTGCTGCAACAGATGCGGTAATTAAATTATTAAGTCCGGGTGATGAAGTAATTGCAGCGAGTGATATGTATGGTGGTACGTACCGGCTGTTCATGAAAGTGTTTGAAAAATTCGGGATCAAATTTATTTATGTTGATACAACCAACCCGGAGAATGTAAAAGCAGTTGTTACGGCCAACACAAAACTCATCTGGCTGGAAACGCCAACAAACCCATTGATGAATATCACCGATATCAAAGCCGTTGCTGCTATCTCCAAACAGGCTGGCGCATTGCTTTGTGTTGATAATACATTCGCTTCGCCTTATCTCCAAAATCCGTTAGATCTTGGTGCTGATATTGTCATGCATTCAGCTACTAAATATTTAAGCGGCCACAGTGATGTGATCCAGGGATGTTTGGTGATGAATGATGCTGAGCTTCGTGAAAAATTATACTTCCTTCAAAAAAGCTGCGGTGCAGTTCCCGGGCCAATGGATTGTTTCCTGGTACTGCGTGGAATTAAAACACTTGCTGTAAGAATGAAAGCACATTGTGAAAACGGTGAAAAAATTGCACGCTGGCTGAAAGCAAATCCGAAAGTAGCGAAAGTGTACTGGCCGGGCTTTACGGATCATCCGGGTTATGCCATTGCTAAAGAACAGATGCGTGGTTTTGGCGGTATGATCAGTTTTGAATTGAAGAATGATAGTGTGGAAGAAGCTAAACGTGTTTTATCATCTACCCATTTATTTTCTTTAGCTGAAAGTTTAGGTGGAGTTGAAAGCCTGATCAATCATCCTGCAAGCATGACACATGCAAGTATTCCAAGAGAAGAACGTATTAAAAATGGATTGAGTGATTCACTCATCCGTTTAAGTGTGGGTATTGAAGATGCCGATGATTTGATTGCTGATTTAGCGAAAGCGATTGGGTAAGGATCGGGGCGCTAAAGCGACCTGAACCAGATTTTTCGTAACTTGTAAGAAATCTTTTTTATGCCTTACAATAAGGAAGAGTTATTGAGGTTATCTGTTGAAGAAAAGATCAAGTTAGCAGAAGAACTGTGGGACAGTATTGATAACGAACAATTGCCTGCAACTGATGTTGAAATCAGTGTTGCCGAAGAACGGTATGAAGCATATCTGAAGAATCCAAAAGATGGAATAAGTTGGGAAGAGTTCAGAAAAAAGATCAACGATAAGTATGGCTTTTAACTTCATTGTCAGATCTGATGTATGGACAGATGTTGAAAGTGCTGTTGACTGGTATAACCATGAAATCAAAGGATTGGGCCAGCGTTTCTTCCAGAGTTTTGAGCAGGCAACAATTCAAATAATTACGAATCCTTTTCATTATACGTTTATTACAAAGAATGTCAGAAGATGCCCTGTTAAGAAATTTCCATATAGTGTTCTGTACTTAGTTGAAGAGAACAATATCCATATATTGGCCGTAATTCACAGAAGAAGAAGTAATGCGTACATCAGAAAAAGAATTAAACGATAAAAAGGAATTAAAAAGGTTTTTGAATATGAAGGTTGATTTGTACAATCAACCTTCTTTCATTAAAGATGATCCCATTTCTATCCCTCACCTGTTTACCAAACAGCAGGATATTGAAATAGCCGGATTCTTTGCTGCCGTCTTTTCATGGGGCAAACGTACAACCATCATCAATAAATCAACAGAGCTGATGCAGTTGATGGAAATGCAGCCGCATCAATTTTGTCTGAACCATGATTTGAGTGGATTGAAAAGATTAAATGGCTTTAAGCATCGCACTTTTAATGCTGATGATCTGTATTACTTCATTGAATTTTTTCAGCAGCATTATTCAAACTATGATTCTCTGGAAACTGCTTTCTTCCCAAAAAAAGGAATGACGGTGGAAGAAGGATTGAATCAGTTCAAACATCATTTCTTTGCGCATGAACATTTAAAACGAACGGAGAAGCATGTTTCATCTCCCCTGCAAAAATCAACCTGCAAACGGTTGAACATGTACCTGCGCTGGATGGTTCGTAATGATAAGAAAGGTGTTGACTTCGGCATCTGGAAAAATATTCAACCTTCTCAATTAATCTGTCCGCTGGATGTGCATGTTTCAAGAGTTGCCCGACAATATGGTCTTCTTCACCGTAAACAGGATGATTGGGAAGCAGCATTGGAACTCACTGCCAATCTCCGTAACTTAGATAAAAACGATCCCGTAAAATATGATTTTGCGTTGTTTGGAACAGGTGTGATGGAAAATAAACTTTAGAAAACAATTCAAATGAACCCGGTTAAGATCATCCAGTTTTTCATTCTGCTTCTGGTCAATTTTATCATTGTTGCGTTGATCAACTATGCCTTTTTGATATGGGTTGCAAATAAAGCAGATACTACAATTGCTTCAGTTCTCGTTAAAAGTGCAATTTTAGCAATAGTGTTAACGGTGCTGTTTACTTTCTATAATAAAAAGAAAGACAAGTCAAATGAGTGATCCCAACCAGGATATTATCCCCTTACTCAACAAAGAACTGTCGCTGGAACTTCCTGTAAATATTTCCCTGTCTGAATTAAAAGAGGAACTCACGCAATACATCAACCATCTCATCAATACCGATTTTGAAAAACTTATTTTCTATCTCTACCGCATTGATGTACACGAAGCAAAAATGAAACAGCTGCTGCAGGCACATGAAGGTGAAAATGCAGCTTCATTGATTGCCCAGCTCATCATTGACCGGCAAGTACAGAAAATAAAAACAAGAGCTGAGTTTACTTCGCCTGCTGCTGATCAGAGCAGTGAAGAAAGATGGTAAGAATTATTTTTTACTGAAAACAGTAAGGGCTGCTCAACATCTCCTGCAAAACAGTAATTTTAAGACATCAACCACCTGCATATGAAATTCGTTAAACGATTGCTGAAATGGATTTTCATTATCCTGATTGTTTTGACAGTTGCCTATTTCCTGGGACCAAGACCATCATCCCCCACTTATACAAATGTTTTACCTTCTGTTCCTGCTGATGCAACTGCATTAGAAACTTATATCAAACAAAACGAAGCACAGCATAAAATAAAACCGGAGAACGAAGCAAGGATCATCTGGGCCAATGATTCAACGAAACAGAAAACAGAATATGCAATTGTTTACCTGCATGGTTTTTCTGCCTCACAGGAAGAAGGCGATCCGGTGCATACAAGCATTGCTAAAAAATTCAGCTGCAATTTATATTTAGCAAGACTGGCAGAACATGGAATTGATACTACCGAAGAACTCATGAATCTAACTGCTGAAAAATACTGGGAAACAGTGAAACAGGCTTATGCAATTGGCAAACAGCTTGGCAATAAAGTCATCATCATGGGAACGTCAACAGGTGGTACAAATGCTTTGCAGCTCGCAGCGAATTACCCGGAAATTTCTTCGCTTATTTTACTGTCGCCCAATATCGCTATTAAAGATCCTAATGCATGGCTGGCGAATAATCCATGGGGTTTACAGATTGCAAGAATCGTCAAAGGATCGGACTATAATACCACAAAAGATCAGCGGGACATTTATAAAAAATACTGGAACTCACATTACCGCCTCGAGGCAATTGTAAACCTGCAGGAATATTTAGAAACTACCATGAACCAGGTAACATTTGCCCGAATCAAACAACCCACACTGATGCTGTATTATTACAAAGATGAAGTGCACCAGGATAGTGTAGTGAAGGTTAGTGCCATGCTGAAAATGTTTGACGAGCTTGGCACAGTTCCTGAACTGAAAAGAAAACTGGCGATGCCGAATACGGGTGATCATGTACTGGGCAGTTATGTAAAATCAAATGATTACCAGGGAGTGGAAGCAGAGATCACTAAATTTATGATGGATGTATTGGGAATGAAAACGATTCAGCAATAAACAATTATTTATTCATTAATATCAAAGCTTATGTCTTCTTTATCACGCCGGGATGTATTAAAAGCATTGGGAATTTCTATTGGTGGAACAGTATTGCCGCTCTCATCCTGGGCAACCAATGAGCTGGGCGAAAAAATTATTCTCCCGGATTTCAGCAACAGTTTACAACTTGATAAACCCGTTACAGCCATTACATGCGGTGCAGGAAACCGTGGCAATGTGTATGGTGGTTTCTCTTTGCAATATCCTGATCAGCTGGATATTGTTGGTGTGGCCGAACCGATTGCTATCCGCAACGAACGTTATGCAAAAAAACATAACATCAAAGATGAAAACCGTTTTGTTACATGGGAAGATGTATTCAAACGTCCAAAATTTGCCGATGCTATTATTATCACCACCCCTGATAACCTGCATTACGGCCCCTGTATGAAAGCATTGGAAATGGGTTACAATGTGTTGCTTGAAAAACCTATTTCTCCCAGTGAAAAAGAATGCCGTGATATTTTAGCCATGACCAAGAAAACAGGAAAGATTGTTGCCGTTTGTCATGTGCTTCGTTATGCGCCTTACTTTGTTGAGCTGCGTAAGATTATACAAAGTGGTGTTTTAGGAAAAGTGGTTAGTGTACAACACCTGGAACCAATTGAACATATTCACATGAGTCATTCTTATGTGCGTGGCAACTGGCATAACAGTAAAGAAACAACACCAATCATACTTGCAAAGAGTTGTCATGATCTGGATATTCTCCGCTGGATGCTGGACAAACAAAGTAAAAGCATTCATGCAATGGGCGATCTGAGCTGGTTCAATCAATCTAATGCTCCCGAAGGAAGTACAGCACGTTGCAGTGATGGATGTAAAGTGGAAGCAACCTGTCCTTATTCTGCTTTAAAAATATATTACCGTGAACGTGGACGTAATTATGTGTTTGATTTGCCGGAAGAAAAAGACAAGCAGGCTGCCTATGTACTTGAACAGTTGAAAACAACCAACTACGGCAGGTGCGTTTATAAAATGGATAATGATCAGCCCGATCATTATATTACGAACATTCAGTTTGACGGTGGGGTTACAGCCAGCTTCAGTATGGAAGCCTTTACTTCTTATGAAGGAAGAAGAACAAGAGTGATGGGAAGTTTGGGTGATGTGGTTGGTGATATGACCAGCTTTGTACATACCGATTTTCAAACACGCAAAAAAACAGAATGGAAAACTGCAACAGATGGACATGGTGGTGGTGATTGGCGCTTAGCTGCCAACTTTGTGGAGGCTGTTGCAAAGAATGATGCCTCTCTTTTAACTTCCACCATTGATGCTTCTATTGAAAGTCATTTAATGGGATTTGCTGCGGAACAAAGCCGGAAAGAAAAGAGAGTGGTAAAGATTAGCTGATAAAAAATCTCAGCATAAAAAAGTGGGCCCGGATAGAAATCCTGGGCCCTTTTGCTTACCTCTGAAACCACAAAAAAATCGTTGTTATCAGCAAAACTGGTTTCATGGAGTTATCCATCATAAAAGAAATGTTGTTGTAATCACTTACAGGCCGAACGAAAAGTTCATCAGCTGGATATGGAGAGAAAGAAAGCTATGCAAGGGAAATTGGAAATGGGTAATAACAGGAGACAGATGTGATGGGTT
>JBEBHT010000462.1:0-3067 GCA_040081135.1 Lacibacter sp.
GTTACCAGCATTTGCGGACCGGGTAAATATTTGTTGTAGACTTTATTTTTCTCAAGCGTCTGTTCCCAAGGCCCTTCATTTTCAACGGCCGTCCAGAAATCATTATCAGCAGGAACAAACAAACCAAGAAATGCTTTGCCCATCCAGAATGCACTGCCCCTGCAACTGTAGCTCTGTACTGCCGGTTCAAACGCACCGTAAAAACCAAGTGTGGGTACTTCTTTTTTTATAAATTCAGGGTTTTGCAAAAACTGCAGCATTACACCCGATGATATTCTTCTCATCCATCCATAATTGACAGTCGTCCCCTTTTCATAACCCATTAATGGAAACGGAATAACAGAACCAAAACGATAGGTCATACTTCTGCCCCACATGATCATTTCGCCATTGCGGCTAAACATATAAGGATAGCTGTTTTTTACTTCACTAAAATTGGCCTGAAACTTTGCTGCATATTGCGGATAATATTTCTTTCCAAATATTTCACTCCACATTGCTCCATACATTTGAAAAGCCCACATGCTGTAATAATCAAAAGCCGGATTATCGTTATACCAGCCATCGCCCCTGTAATGATCCAGTGATTGTTGCAGATATTCTTCCAGCAGTATTTCATTAACGGGATAACCTTTGTCCTTAAAAAAACTCAGCACAAAAATGTTGAAGAATTTCCAGTTGGAAGGTACTGTTGGCCCGTCACCATAACTGATCATGGTTGCTGCTAATGCATCTTTCTCTTTTTGTGTAAGCGGATCCCAGAGTATTTCAGGAATATTAAATAGCGAAAAAGACAAAGCACCGAACTCCACTAAATTCTGACTTGGTCCTCCGTTCTTTGCCCGGTGTTTTATAAAGCTTGGACTTGTTGAATCAATCAGGTTTCTTATCTGGTGGAGATAATAATCAGCAACTTTAATATGGTTTATTTCAAGAGTTGGATTTTCTTTCAGCAAGGGTGCTGCCATAAATAATGTTCGGCAAACGCCTTCCAGCTTTTCTGTTGGCACCTGGCTTTCAGTTCTGGGATAACTTTTACCCGGTTGCTTCGGAAACTTCATCGGATCATCCAGACTATGAATATAACTGAATGCACCTTCCAGTAAATATTGTGCTGCATCTTTCCAATGCTGCCTCGTCATTCCGGTATGCGGACTGAGTTTAAAATCGGGCTTTGCAATTTTAAAAACAACTTTTCCATTTGCTATTGTGGAAAATGCAGGAGAATACACGTTATCTTTTTGTGCTTTCACAGAAACACTAAGCAAACAAAAAAATAATCCGGCAGCAATCGATACTTTATATTTCATATTATTTCAATTCAGTCAAAATATTATTATTGCTTTACCGCCTTCACACCTGCATGCGTAGGCTTCACCCTCTTAATACTTCCATCTGTATTAAACTCTAATTTATCAATACATACTTCACGGTTAAAACCTGCGGCCCTGCCCATGTTAATACCGTTGGGATAATTGAAACGGTGATAAACAATATACCATTCGTCTTTACCTGGAATCTGAAGAATGGAATTATGACCTGTTCCATAAATTCCTGCTGAGGTATCTTTTGCTATCACTAAATTATTTGCAGCAATACTGATTGGGCCAATAGGTGATGAAGATGTGCCGTAACGCACACGATAGTTTTCACTCCTGGTATCATCTTCACTCCACATAAAATAATACTGACCGTTGCGATAGAATACGGTTGTTCCTTCACGGAATGTTTTATCAGTTGGTGTAATTATTTTTTGCGTTTCCTGCTTCAGCGAAATCATGTCATCGTTCAACTCAGCAACAGCCATATAGCCATTACCCCAATACAAATAACTTTTTCCTGTTTGCGGATCGGTGAATACTTCGGGATCAATTTCCTGTCCGCCTTTTATACCTGCAGGTTTTTGATCGATCAATGCTTTGCCCATATCAACAAATGGTCCTGCCGGATCATCTGCAACAGCCACCCCTATTTTTTGTGCAGCAGTGAAATAATAAAAATATTTGTATTGCCCGTTGATCTTCTTTTCAATAATACAAGGCGCCCACGCATTGCGTTTGGCCCAGCTAACATCTTTGTTCAGGTCAAGAATAATTCCTTCATCTTTCCAGTTTACTAAATCAACAGAAGAAAATGTTTTAAAATAAGTACCCGACCAGTTATTAAACCCATCGCTGGTTGGATAGATGTAATACTTCTTTGTTTTTTCTGAATACAAAATATCCGGATCGGCATAAAAACCTTCAAGCACCGGGTTATGATTTTCCTGTGCAATTACTTTCCAGGTTTGTGTTTTTTGGCCGGCAATAGTAACAGCATAGTTCACTCCTTCTTTACTAAAATTTTGCACTGTATTCGGCTTTACCTGTATTCCTGGAAATATAATGAACGAAGGATTAAATGCATTCAGCTTTGTACGTGGCTTTACGGAGAGATACACTGTTTTATTTGCTGTATCAACTTTGGTGTTAATCTTTTTGATTTGCTTTGATGCTGCTGAGCTGATAACATCTTCTACACTTCCCCATTTCTTCACCAAGCGTTCTGCTTCTGTTGCTGTAATCGGCATTACTGTTCCATGGCGTGGGTGAAAATTCATGGTTACATCCTGGTCAATAACTGAAAATGCTTTAAGGTCTTTTGTTTTAGTGAATTGATACTTTCCTTTGGTATACACATCATACATGAGAATATAACCTTCGCCATTATTCAGTTTAAATACTCCGGCACCTTCAACAGGATCTTTGGTTTGCTGCACATATTTATCCTGCAATACATATCCTTCTGTTAACTTATCTGATACAGCAATTTTAATTCCTGCACCCGCTCCTTCTGTTTTAAAGAACAAATGATACTTGCCATCTTTAAAAACAATATCACCATCAATACAGGAACCATTTGTTGGACTGAAGAATAATTGCTTGGGTTCAGTTTCCAGATCGGTGAAAGCAGCATTGGCATAAGCATAATAAATAATGTCTGCACCCTTACCGTGCTTCATCGACCAATAGATCATGTATTTTTTTGCAGTTGCATCATAAATGGTTTGCGGTGCCCACACACGCAG
>JBEBHT010000076.1:0-13087 GCA_040081135.1 Lacibacter sp.
TTTATTCTGATGAAATTTCAACCCATCAAACCAGAACTCTTCAGCAAAAACCGTCAGCGCTTTATCAAATCAATGCAACCCGGCTCAATTGCCATTTTTGTAAGTAACGATGAATGGCCCGCAAGCGGCGATGCAATTCATGCATTTAAACAAAACAGCGATCTGTTCTGGCTCAGCGGTATTACGCAGGAAGACAGCATGGTTGTGCTGTTTCCTGATAATCCCGATCCGAAATACAGGGAAGTGCTGGTGCTGGTTCGCCCAAATGAATTAAAAGAAAAATGGGATGGAAAAAGATTGCGTGCCAATGAAGCAAAAGAAATTTCAGGAATTGAAACCATTGTTTGGTTAGACAGCCTGGAAGGATTACTTCAGCCATGGGTTCATTTGGCCGATAATATTTATTTAAGCAGTAATGAAAATGACCGTAAAGCATCACCTATACGCAGCAGGGATTACAGGTTCATTGATGAAATGAAAAGTAAATATCCTCTGCATAATTTTCTTCGTGCAGCAAAGATCATGAAAGAATTGCGTGGAATAAAAACTGCTGAAGAAGTAGAGTTACAGCAAAAAGCAATTGATATAACTGAAGTTACATTTCGCCGTTTGCTGAAGTTCATTAAGCCTGGTGTAATGGAAAATGAAATTGAAGCAGAAATTTATCATTCATTTTTATCACAGAGTTCAACCGGTCCGGCATACGGAAGTATTATTGCCAGTGGCGACAGAGCAAGAACATTGCATTATGTAAGCAATAACCAGGAGTGCAAAGAAGGCGAATTAATATTGATGGATTTTGGTGCAGAATATGGCGGTTACTGTGCTGATCTTACAAGAACTGTTCCGGTAAACGGTAAGTTTGGAAGAAGACAGAAAACGGTTTACAATGCCTGTCTGCATTTACATAATTATGCAAAGAGTTTATTGAAGCCCGGCATTACCATTGTTGACTATACTGATAAAGTAGGAGAGGAAGCAACACAGCAGTTTTTAAAAATTGGCTTACTGAAGAAAACAGATGTAAAAAATGAAAACCCTGAGAACAGGGCTTACAGAAAATATTTATACCACGGAATTTCTCATCATCTTGGTGTAGATGTGCATGACCTGGGTACAAAGACTGAACCGATTAAAGCAGGAATGGTTTTTACAGTAGAGCCCGGAATTTATATTGAAGAAGAGCAAATGGGTGTGCGTATTGAAAACAATCTCTGGATCACACGTAACGGAAATAAAGATCTGATGAAGAATATCCCGATTACAGTAGAAGAGATAGAAGCATTAATGAAGAAATAATACCAGATTTATCAATCAATATTTCAATGAAGCAAATCCCCAATCTGTTTACATTACTTAATCTTGTTTTTGGAAGTATAGCGATCATCCTCATATTACAACCCGGTGAAAATATTACTTCGGTTGATCAGGGAACTTTGATCATCAATCTGCCGGAAAAAATTGCTTATGCATCTTTTTTCATTTTTGCAGCTGGTATTGTTGATTTTCTTGATGGCTTTTTAGCAAGACTGATGAAGGCCTCTTCTGAAATGGGGAAACAACTTGATTCATTAAGTGATGTGGTTACTTTTGGTGTGGCACCTTCCATGATCATGTACCAATTGCTGCGGATGAGTTACCTGAAAGAAGAATCAGCATTGGATACTTCCATCCTTCTGTTGTTACCGGCATTGCTGATAGCCTGTTGTGCTGCATGGCGGCTGGCAAAGTTTAATATTGATACAAGGCAAACTACTTCTTTTCGTGGAGTTCCAACGCCCATTACAGCAATGGTTGTAGCTGCTTTGCCACTGGTGATCTGGTACAATCAATGGAACCTGCCCGGAATAATTTTAAACAGGTGGGTGCTGTATGCAATTACACTCGTTATCAGTTACCTGATGGTTACAGATATACCAATTATGGGACTGAAGTTCAAGGATTTCAGCTTTAAAAATAATCAACCCAAATTTATACTGGTTGGTCTTGCCGTTGTGCTGGCTATTGTTTTCCAGTGGGCAGCTATTCCGCTTATTTATTTAGCCTACGTTGCTTTATCTTTGCTGCTTCGTAAACAGGTATCATAATTCAATTTTTATACAATGACTTATACAGTTCAGGTTAAAATAATGCCGCTCAAAGATTTGTTAGATCCTCAGGGAAAAGCAGTGATGGGTGGTTTAAGCAATTTGGGTTTGAAAGGTGTTAATGATGTACGCATCGGCAAAAACATCAGCATGCAGATTGATGCAGCAACACCTGATGCTGCAAAAGCTATTGCAGAAGAAGCAGCCAAAAAACTGCTGGCAAATGCTGTAATGGAACAGTTTGAAATCACTGTTAATTAAACAATTTGGCAATTTGAAAATTTGGAAATTGAATCAGCTTCGGTTTTCATTTTCAAATTATTTCATTTTCAAATTTTCAAATTTTGTTATTCATTATTCCCACTCCCATCGGCAATCTGAAAGACATTACACTCCGTGCACTGGAGGTAATGCAGGAAGTGGATTTGCTGCTTGCTGAAGATACCCGTACAAGTTCAGTACTGCTCAATCATTACAATATTCAAAAGCCTCTTTCTCCTTATCACCAGCACAATGAACATAAAATTGTGCAGCATTTGGTCGATCAGTTGAAAGACGGAAAGAAGATGGCCCTGTTAACGGATGCTGGAACTCCCGGCATCAGTGATCCTGCTTTTTTGTTAGTAAGGGAATGTGTAAAAAATGATATCATTGTTGAAACACTTCCCGGTGCCACCGCTTTTGTTCCGGCTCTGGTGAACAGCGGATTACCTGCAACACGATTTACCTTTGAAGGATTTCTGCCGCAGAAAAAAGGCCGCCAAACTGCATTGAAGCAACTGGCCGAAGAAGAACGAACCATGATTTTTTATGAATCACCTTTCCGCCTTGTGAAATCACTGGCCGATTTTATGCAATACTTTGGTGAAGACCGTTTGTGTTGTGTAAGTAGAGAACTTACCAAAAAATTTGAAGAGAATAAACGGGGCACTCTAAAAGAAGTGCATGATTATTTTGTTATAAAGGGTGTTAAAGGTGAAATCGTGATTGTTGTTGCAGGAAAAGATAAGTAACTTAATTGTCTTAATTTAAAACCTGCAGTATGAAATATCCACGAAAATTATCCCTGCCCGACTTTGTCATTCAGGCGGGGAGCTAATTTATACCAACAGCGATGATAATTTTTGTGGATATACTTTGTGGCCAAAAAAAGCCAATAAAAATGAACACATGAAATACCTTCTTCTTATCTGTACATGTTTTCTTTTTTCTTTTACTGTGCATGCGCAACTGTTTACCGTTCCTGAATTGGTAAAGCAAAACTTCAATAAACAATACCCCGATGCAAAGGATCTGAAATGGAGCGATGGTCTGGATAATCACACTGTCCGGTTTACTTTAAACGATAAAAAACTGAAAGCAAGCTATACCCCCAAAGGTGACTGGAACTGGACAGAAACCCAGGTAACTATGGAACAGTTGCCGAAAGTTGTACAGGATGGATTTAAGGACAGCAAATACAAAGAATGGCCGGTGAAAGACATTGTGGCTATTGAAAAACCAAGAGCTGTTGCAAATGAATATAAGATCATTGTTCAAAAATCAATGATCACAAAAAAGATTCTTGTCTTTGATGCAAAAGGAAGATTATACGAAGAATTGATGGGTTTATAATCTCACTAACCTCATAATAAGAGCAGCTTACGACCACTTATTCCCGACAAAGTGGTATTGATTTAATGGCAGAAAAGTGTAAACTTAGATGAGTCATTCAGTTTCACTTTCAAATCTTACACATCATGAAATATCCAAACCGGATCATTAAAGAAGGAGAAAGCAATACAACAATTGTAAAAGCCATTCAAAAAAAGCTAATCGAATTAAACATCGGTGATTTACAGGGAACAGGTGTGTATGCTGTAAAAACAAAAAATGCAGTCAAACTTTTCCAGGCAACACATACAGACCAGTATGGCAACCCTCTTGAAATTGATGGCAATGTTGGATCACTTACATGGGCTGCTCTGTTTGGCACGGAGGATATGATCGTTATTGATACAGCTCCCAGTAATTTACTTACAGAAGTATTAAAATCAGCCGTTTCGCAATTAGGTGTTATGGAAGTTCCTCCCGGCAGTAATAAAGGCCCGGAGGTAAATCAATACCTGGCCAGTGTTGGTTTAGAGCCTGGATTGTTTTGGTGTGCAGCTTTTGTTTACTGGTGTTTCAATGAAGCATCTGCAAAACTCAACAGAACAAACCCGCTTGTAAAAACAGGTCATGTAATGACGCACTGGAATAAAACGAAAGGCAGGAAAATTCTTAGCATTGATGCTGTCAACAATCCATCGCTTATAAAACCCGGACATATATTTTTGCTTAACACAGGAGGCAGTGCCGGGCATACCGGGCTGGTTGAAAAAACAGAAGGCGGTTTTATTCATACCATTGAAGGCAACAGCAATAATGCAGGCAGCAGGAATGGAATTGGAGTATTCCGACTGCAACGGAAAATAGCTAAAATCAACCGGGGTTTTATTGAATACAAATAATCGTTAATGCCCGTATCCACTTATCCAAAATCCTTGTCAATCAGGGTTCAATTCAATTTTTTCCAGTAGGTTTGGCGTTATTCAAAAACGTTGAACATGAAATTGATTTATTTTCTTCTTCTCTGTATTTCAGCAGGTACAATTCAGGCCCAGCCCAACCGCTGGCAGCAGCGTGTAAAGTATGTAATGGATATTGATATGGATGTAAATACCAATCAGTACAAGGGCAAACAAAAATTAGAGTACACGAATAACTCACCTGATACATTAGACAAAATATTCTATCATTTATACTGGAATGCTTTTCAGCCAAACAGTATGATGGATGCAAGAAGCCGTGAGCTTGGAAAAAATCTTGTCAATAACCGACCCGATTGGGATGGCCGTGTAAAAGACCGCATTCTCAATCTGAAAGAAGATGAAATTGGCTATGAAAAAATAAAATGGCTGAAGATGAATGGTGTACTGCAAAACATCATTGAGCATGAAACCATTTTAGAAGTAAAACTCAGCAAACCAATTCTGCCTAAACAAAAAGTAATGCTGGAAATGGAATGGGATGCTCAGGTTCCCAAACAAATTCGCCGCAGTGGAAGGGATGCAGCGAACGGAACAAAATTTTCTATGGCGCAATGGTATCCAAAATTATGTGAGTATGATAATGACGGATGGAATCCAAACCCATATGTAGCCCGTGAATTTTATGGTGTATGGGGCGACTTTGAAGTAAACATCAGCATTGATAAAAAATTTATGATTGCCGGTACCGGTTATTTAACCAATGCCAACCAGATAGGATTTGGATATGAAGCTGCAGGTGTGAAAGTTGTAAAGCCCGCAGGCGAAAAACTTACCTGGAAATTTACCGCACCTAATGTGCATGATTTTGTGTGGGCTGCTGATCCTGATTTCAAACATATTGTAAGGCAGGTAAAAAATGGCCCGGCACTTCATGTGTTTTACAATTATATAGCAGGGAATCAGAAAAATGAAGACGACTGGAAAAAAGTTGCTGATGCGGCGGAAATAGTTTTACCATTTATTGAAAAAAACTTTGGCGCATATCCTTACAAGCAATATTCTTTCATTCAGGGTGGTGATGGCGGCATGGAATATCCTATGGCTACTTTACTCAGTGGCCCGGGGCTTGGAACTGTCATTCATGAATGGATGCATACATGGTACCAGATGCTGATGGGCAGCAATGAAAGTTTATATGCATGGATGGATGAAGGATTTGCAGAATTTGCAACCGACATGGTAGAAGATTTTTACAAAACAGAAATGGCCAAACGGAATAGTACAGTTTATATTGATAACGGGTTACCAAAATACCATGCAGCAAATTATGCAGGTTATTTCAGCTTGGTAAAAAGCAGGCTTGAAGAACCAATGACAACACATGCTGATCATTTCAATACCAACTTCGGTTACTCGAATGCGGCTTATTCAAAAGGCGCAGTATTTCTTTCGCAATTAGGATACATCACCGGGGAGGAAACAAGAAATAAAATATTGCTGGAGTATTATAGACAGTGGCGGTTTAAACATCCCAACGCAAACGATTTTTTACGTGTGGCAGAAAAAACAAGCGGGCTGCAACTGGACTGGTACAAAGAGTATTTTGTTAATGGAACTAAAACAATTGATTACAGTATTGACAGTTTATGGGAAGAAGGAGGTAAAACAAAAATCAGGTTAATGAGGAAAGGTGAAATGCCAATGCCCATTGATGTAGTGTTAACTTTTAAAGATGGCTCACAGCAATTGCATTATGTACCGATGTATTTAATGTTTGGCGAAAAGCCTGCAGAAAATGAAATGCAGCGAACAGTTTACCCTGCATGGAAATGGACGCATCCCACTTATGTTATTGAATTTGACAAACGGCTGAGTGAATTAACCACGGTTGAAATTGATCCTACTTTCCGAATGGCTGATGTGGATCGGAAAAATAATAAACTCGAATTGAAATGGTAATGTAAGTCGTAAATAAAAAAACCGCCATCCGGCGGTTTTTTTGTACATGTAAGTTTTGCTTATCGACCAAAATATTTATTTACAGCTTCTACACGGTTATTAACATGCAGCTTCTCGTAAATATGATACACATGTTTACGGACTGTTTCCTGACTGATGGTTAATTCTTTACCAATTTCTTTATAAATTTTTCCCTGTGCCAGCCATTCAAGAATTTCTTTTTCACGGCGTGATAAAACGGCAATATCTCCCATTTGCGTTATAGAAGGAACAGCAGCAACTTCCTGTACTTCCTGCACTGGTAATCCTTTAAACGCCGAAACTACTTTCATGGCTATCTGACTATTCATCGGAGCACCGCCATCAACCAGTTCGCCAATAGCTTCAATTAATTTGGCGGGAGATGATTTTTTAAGAATATATCCATTTGCACCTGCACGCAGTGCATCAAATATTTTTTCATCTTCTTCATAGAAGGTACACATCATATAAAGAATTTCGGGATGCTGAGGTTTCAGTTCCTTTACCAGATCAATACCATTGGTTGAACCAAGGCCAATATCCATCAACACCACATTCGGTTTCACCAATGGAATTTTCACCAATGCTTCTTCACCTGATGAATACGATCCGGCTAACTTACAATTTTCACTCAGTTCGATGATCTGTTCCAGCGCCTGGCGGATATCAGTTACATCTTCTACAATACACACGGAGATTTTATTCATACTGCAAAATTGACGTTTTATCTGAACATGAAAAATACCACGAAGTGGTAATAAGGATGAACGGGTTCCGTCAGCGCCTCACTGAAAGGATATATTTCTGCTTAAAAAAGTCTTCGCTGAAAAGTTTATCAATTTCCCAAACAATTGGGTGAAGTCCACTTTCCTTCACTTCTTCGGTTAAATCGCCGCCTTTTAAACAGATAAGTCCACCATAGATTTTTTCTTCATCAGCAATGGCAAACTGCCCCTGTCCTTTGGCTTTGATGATGGGCAGACTCCAGCGCCAGAGATCCCTTAACGGTGCTACGGCACGGCTAACCACAAAATCGAACTTACGGTTCTGGATTTCTTCTGTACGGGTATGCTGGGTGGTAACATTTTTTAAACCGATGGCCGATGCCACTTCGTTTACCACTTTTAATTTCTTGCCAATACTATCGGTTAAATGAAACTGCACTTCAGGAAAAAAAATGGCTAAAGGAATTCCCGGAAAGCCCCCGCCTGTTCCAAGATCAATAATACTTGTTCCCGGCTGAAACTGGAACACAGCAGCGATTGACAGTGAATGCAGCACATGCTTTTCATACAGACTGTCAATATCTTTTCTTGAAATAACATTGATCTTTTCGTTCCATTCTTTATACAGTTCTTCCAACTGTTGAAATTGCTGTAATTGTGCAGGAGTGAAATCAGAAAAATATTTTGATACTACTTCCAATTCTTTCGGGGTTTTTTAAATAATGTGTTGGCAAATAAAAGATAATAAAACCATTGCCAGATATCAAGTAAAGGATAAAACCAGAAGAGATCTTTTTCTTTCAGCTTATCCATTGTGCGGAAATAAATAAGGCCCTGCAATAAAAAACGTACTCCGAATACACAGAGTGTTATCCACCAGTTAAAGAAAAGAATACTTGCTGCCAGCAAGGGATAGAATAAAAAATGCGAGAACGAAAATAATCCCAGCAGGAATTTGTGCGATGCTTTATAATACCTGCCGGTTGAATAATGACGTTCTTTCTGGCTGCGCCATGTACTCCAGCTTGTTTTAGCTTCAGAATAGGTAAATGCATCTGCATCCAGAACAATGGCAGTATTTGTTTTTGTGGCAACACGGTTAATGAACAAATCATCATCACCCCCTGCCAGCTTGTTGTGCAATGAAAACCCTTTGTTACGGAAAAATAATTCTTTGCGGTAAGCAAGATTTCTTCCTACACCCATGTAGGGCATTCCTGCAAGAGCATAAGAAAAGTATTGAAGGGCAGATAAGAACGTTTCAAAACGGATGAATTTATTCAGTAACCCGGGCTTTTTGTTATAGGCTCCGTAACCCAATGCAATTTCTTTACCGTTTGAAAAAACATCCTGCATTCGTTCTATCCATTTGTTGCCGGCAGGTTTACAATCTGCATCAGTTAATAAGAGTAGCTCATATTTTGCTTCTTTAATACCAATGGATAAAGGGAATTTTTTTCCGTGAATATGTCTTGCTTCTTGTTTTAATTCTACCGGGCGAAGGTTACGGAATGGTTTGGATAAATATTCCAGCACATATTTACTGTCGTCGAAAGAATTATCATTTACAGCCACCACTTCAAATGTAGAACGGTAATCCTGTTGTAAAACATCAGGCAAATTATCAGCCAGGTTCTGTGCTTCATCTCTTGCGCAAACAATAACAGAAACTGCATGCTGCATGGAACTTTCTTTCACAGGCTCTTTATAAAAAGCAAGACGCAGGAAAAAATACAGGTAGTAGAACACCTGGATGGCTGCCATTGTACAAAAAGCAGCAAAAATGATTTCGGGCCATTGAACACTCATAAGCAGCTGCGAATTTATTGCATTGGCGGCAAATAGGCGCTTACTATTTATCTTGCACCCATGGCGGCTTTACAATTTCAATTACAGCACACAGATGCTCAATCAAAAGCAAGGGCAGGGGAAATTATAACTGATCACGGTACCATTCAAACACCCATTTTTATGCCGGTGGGAACTGTTGGCAGTGTAAAGGCTCTTACGATTGAACAGCTGAAGACAGATGTAAAAGCTGAAATTATACTCGGTAACACCTATCATTTATACCTGCGCCCGGGAACCGAAGTGCTGGAGGCAGCCGGTGGTTTGCATAAATTCAATGGATGGGACAGGCCTATTTTAACTGATAGCGGAGGATACCAGGTTTTTTCACTGGCCAATAACCGGAAGATTAAAGAGGAAGGGGTAGTTTTTCAAAGTCATATTGATGGGAGTAAACATTTGTTTACTCCCGAAAGCGTCATGGATATTCAGCGGAATATCGGTGCTGATATTGTAATGGCATTTGATGAATGTCCGCCTTATCCAAGCGATTATACTTATGCAAAAAAATCAATGGAACTCACACATCGCTGGCTTGAACGTTGCATCAAACAATTTCAATCAACACCTGACAAATACGGCTATACACAAAACTTGTTTCCAATTGTGCAGGGAAGTACCTATAAAGATCTGCGTACAGCTTCTTCGCAATTTATGACGGAAGCAAATTTAACAGGTTGCGCAATTGGAGGACTGAGTGTTGGTGAACCTGAAGAGATGATGTATGAATTCACTGAATTATGTTGTGATGAATTGCCGGTTCAAAAACCAAGATACTTAATGGGTGTTGGAACTCCCTGGAATATTTTGGAATGTATTTCTTTAGGTGTAGATATGTTTGATTGTGTAATGCCAACAAGAAACGGACGTAATGCCATGCTCTTCACCAGTAAAGGCGTCATAAACATTGATAATAAAAGATGGGAGAAAGATTTCTCTCCATTGGATGATGGCATTGATTGTGAACTGAGCAATTATTACAGTAAAGCCTATCTGCGTCATCTCATCAAAGCAAAAGAAATTACAGGGTTAACCATTGCCAGTGTACACAATCTTGCTTTTTATTTGTGGTTGGTGAAACAGGCAAGACAACACATTCTTAATGGCGATTTTATGAGCTGGAAAAAAGAAATGGTGGAAGTAATGAAGACGAGATTGTAAACAGTTATTTTCTCCAGGGCAAATCAATAGCTCCCTTTTGCAAATCAACTAAAGGAACTGATTTGATCCATTGTTCCAATACTGAACGGTAATTGTAAAAATTATACGGTAGCTCAAGCCCGAATTCTTTCTTTACTTTTTCATTCGACAGTTCATGATCGCAGAGATAAAATTTTAGCGTGTTGGCATTGAGATCGGATTGCGGTAAAAAACGGGAAGAAAATCGTATGATTTGTTGAGGCACACGAATTGAAATGTTTTTCTTTTCGCTGAGAATACTCCAGATGCTGGTAATCACATCTCCAAGTAAATGCGTCGGGTCGTCAGTAATATTGAACAGTTCAAAAGAATATTTTTTATCAGCAGAGACTATTTTTTCTGTAGCAAGTAGGAGGTTTTCAATATTGCTGAGTGATATTTTATAATCAAGCTTTGCAGGTGTGATCAAAAATGGTCCTCTTTTTAACCGTAGAATTCTCGGTAATAAAATTCTGTCTCCTTTTCCATAAACTCCTCTTGGACGAAGCACTGTGATTTTTTTTGCAGCTGTTGCCTGTAACTGTAACCATGATTCTGCTCTGTGTTTGGAAAGACCATAGTTAGATAATTCAGCTTCATTAATCAATTCATCTTCTTTATGCAGTAAACCATTGGGAGGATAAGCAGATGCAGAAGAGATGTAAATAAAATGGTCAGCATGAATATTTGCGAATACTTTTTTTGTTCCTTCGGTATTAACAAGCAAAAGATTTTCCCTGCTTTCTTTATCTGATGCCAGTCCGGCACAATGGATACAGACTTTAGCTTCCAGTTCAGGAACTGTATTGGCAATATCAACTGATTTATACGTTGCATAGTTTAATAAGGCAGCAGGTGGTTCTTTACTTCTGCCTAAAGCCAGCACCTTATAACCCGCTTCTGAAAAATAACGGGTATAAGTGGCGCCAATAAAACCTGTTGCTCCTGTTATGATGATGTCGTAAACGATGGTAACTGTTGTTTTATCAGTTCAAGTAATTTGTTTCGGTCAACCTTTTGCTGCCTGCCGGCTTTTGGTATTGGTTGAAAAAAAATATGATCAGGTAATGCGTCTGAATCAATCGCATTCTTTCCATTCTTTAATTCCTGTAATACAGATTTGGCAGTTACTGTTTTATCTGCATCAAGCACAAGGATCACCAGTTCGTCATGTATCGATTCGTCATAAATGCCAATCATGCAAACTTCATTCACTCCTTTAATCTGTGCAATGGTTGTTTCATATAAACCTGGATAAATGTTTTTATTGGCTTTTATGATCATATTCTTTTTTCGGCCTTTCATCACCAATCTTCCTTCAGCATCCTGTTCAACCAGGTCGCCGCTTGCATGATATTCATCAGCATCCTTCAAATGAAAATAACGTTTAAACAACAGCGGTGATTTGATCAGCAATTCACCTTCATCGTTTATCTTGTATTGCATTTTCTGTAATGGCCAGCCCAACAAATCGCCTTTGCCAGTATAATTTATTTTCTCATCACCATCCACACTGGCAATAACCAAATGTTCTGTCATTCCATAGAGGCAGGTGATCTTTGCGTTTGTTAACTGACGCAGTTCAACCAGTAATGATTTCAATACCGGTGCTGAGCCAAGAATTAAATGACTGAGGCTTCCAGGAAACTGTTGGTTATGTTCTTTGCAGTATAACATCAGTTCCCTGTATTCAGCAGGCGGACCAAACAATGTTGTGATTTGATGCTGATTAATAAATGCAATCCGTTCTTTTGCCGGTAGGGTTTCTTTCCAGAAAAATGTTTTATACCCTGTCATCATTCCAATCAATGCAAACTGCGGAAGGTGGGTAACCATGGAAGCTTTGGATTTGCTTTCAAACAAACCGGCAATGGTTAACATACTTTCATATAAGCTGCTCATAGTATGCACTACTGCTTTCGGCTCAGCTAAAGTTCCTGATGTATATACGATCATCATTTCATCTTGAAGATCGCTTTCATAAAATTGATCAGTTGAAATTACATTGTATTGTAAGCGTTTATTTTTTTGCAGCAATGGCAATTTAATACCAGTTGCAAAAATTCCATAAGCGTTTGAGTAAGGAATATAGAATGGATTCTTTGCTGTTTTTTTATAAATGAAACGGATGAGCGGATGTTCCTGTAGGAATAAAATCCGGCTGTCGATAAACGCCCATTTGGGTTGAAACTGTCTCAGCTTGGCTGCATACAATTGATTGCCCATATGCGGATCAACCAATGCAATTTTTGTTCGCAGATGAATTAAAGCTATAAACAGAATTAGAAACTCAATACCCATTTCACAGGCAAGTAAAACGTGGTCGCCTTTCTTAACACCATTCTGTTCAAGATAAGCTGCAAGCTTTTTGCTTGTTTCAATCAGTTCTTTGGCCGTAAGTACTTTGTTATTATGAATACAGATTTCATAAGAAGGAGGAAGCTGTTCAAGCAATTGCAGGAAAGGGGAATTGTACAGCATTACACTTTCATTAACTGTACAGAAATATTAATACCCGCTGCCATACCAAGTAACATCACAGTATCGCCTGTTTTGATTCTCTTTTCTTTGTATGCATATTCCAGTGCAATGGGAACAGAAGCAGCAGCGGTATTGCCATACAAATGAAATGTCTGGATGATTTTATTTAGATCGTAGTCTAATGTTTCTGCCACCATTTTATATGTATCTCTTGAAACCTGGTGTGTACAGATCAGATCAATATCATCCAGTGTAATGCCAGCTTCTTTAATAC
>JBEBHT010000463.1:0-3043 GCA_040081135.1 Lacibacter sp.
TGGTTATTATGGCATCAGCCTTGAACAGGCATTTGGTTTTTTAAAAGACCGCAAAAGCACAACAATCATCGTTGCCGTAATCGACAATGGTATTGATACACTGCATGAAGATCTGAAACCTGTACTCTGGCGTAATCCAAAAGAAATTCCGGGCAATGGTATTGATGATGATAAGAACGGTTATGTGGATGATATTTATGGCTGGAATTTTCTTGGCGGAAAAGATGGCCGTAATGTAAAAGACGGTTCAGCTGAAGCAGCCCGTATGTATCATGCATTGAAAAGTAAATACTCAGGCACAGTTGATGAAACTAAATTATCACCCAAAGAAAAAGAAGAATACCGGGTCTTTAAAAAACTGAAAGATGAAATAGAAACCGGTGCAACAGATGCTCAGCAGCAGATTTTATTTCTGCGTGGATTGTACAGAAAGGCCCCACAAGCAGATAGTTTGATACAGGTTCGTTTCAAAAAAGAATATACCGGCAATGATTTAGTAACGTTTAAACCGGCAAATTCAAAAGAGTCTGATGCAAAGTCTACGATGTTTGCGTTGTTCAGGGGGTTTGATGCAATGGAAGTAATGAACACCAGCATCATGGAAGATTTTGCTACTTACTATAAAAGCCAGGAAAAGAAAGCAGAAGCTCCGGACAATCCGCCGGTAGATTTTCGTGGTGAAATTGTAAAAGATAATTACAACGATTTTAATGACCGCTATTATGGAAATCCTGATGTAATGGCAGGTACTCCCTTACATGGTACACATGTAAGCGGAATTATTGCAGCTGCAAGAAATAATGGAATTGGTGTAGATGGTGTTGCCAATGATGTACGCATTATGTCGCTGCGTGCTGTTCCTGATGGTGATGAATATGATAAGGATATCGCCCTGGCCATCCGTTATGCAGTTGACAATGGAGCAAGAATCATTAACATGAGTTTTGGTAAAGGATATTCACCTGAAAAAAGATGGGTGGATGATGCTGTACGATATGCTATGAGCAAAGGTGTATTGCTGGTGCATGCGGCTGGTAACGATCATGAAAATGTAGACAGTACAGAAAATTATCCCAATGCAGTTTTTGCTGATACAAAAACAAAAGCAACGAATTATATAACCGTTGGTGCAAGTGGCGATCCAAAAGCCGGTGGTTTGATTGCAACCTTCAGTAACTATGGTAAAAAAGAAGTAGACGTATTTGCTCCGGGTGTTGAAATTTATTCTACTGTTCCTGCGGGCAGTGCTTACCGTTTTGAAGATGGAACAAGCATGGCAAGTCCGGTTGTTGCCGGGTTAGCTGCACTTATTCTCTCCTACTTTCCTGATCTTAGCCCTGAGCAAGTGAAGTACTGTATTGAAAAAGGTGCACAGAACCCCAATGTTGAAGTAAAGAAACCGGGTACAGAAGAGAAAGAAAACTTCGGCGATTTCAGCCGCACAGGTGGTATCATCAATGCATATGAATCAGTAAAGATTGCGGCAACATTGAAAGGCGAAAAGAAAACGCAGACTGCTCCAAAGCCATTACCAAAACCAAAAGTGAAGAAATCAAGAAAAGGATAAAACGTATTTTTGAAGTCCTGCTGAAAAGCAGGACTTCTTCATTTATACTATAAATTAATTGTATGTCAAGACCAACCACCAGCGACTACGCTTCATTCTATCACAACTATGTAATGCAGGTGCAGGAAGATGATCTGCAAACTGCTTTTCAAAACAACTCATCAGTTGTGGATGCATTTCTCAATTCCATTCCCGAATCAAAAGCAGACTATGCTTATGCAGAAGGGAAATGGACAGTAAAACAATTACTGCAGCACATGATTGATGCAGAGAGGATTTTTGCTCACCGTGCATTGTGGTTTGCAAGAAAGAGCCCTGCTCCTCTCAGCGACTTTGATGAAAATGCCTATGCGGAAATTGCTGATGTAAGCAATCGAAGTCTGCAATCATTGATTGATGAAATGAAAGCCGTAAGAAAAAGTACAGAGTTTCTTTTCAGCAGCTTTTCTGAAAATGAACTGAACACAGTTGGCACCGCCAATAATAATCCCATTACAGTAAAAGCATTGGGTTATGTTACGCTGGGGCATTTCCTCCATCATAAACGGATCCTGGAAGAACGATACTTCTAAAAGGTCAGGCCACGCTTAAGCGTGGCCTGATATAAAAAATTACTGCAAACCGATAAGCCGGATTTTGTCGGGAGCTATCATTTATCTGTCCTGGAACTTGCGCAACAGGATCAATCTGCCTACCCTCCGTCATCGAACGAGCCGCTCTTAGCGACGGTATACATGGCATTTCAGCACGTAAGGTTTACCCCGCTGATACATTACTGTACCAACCCGTAGGCTCTTACCCTACGTTTTCACCTTTTCCGCACAAGTGCGGTAGTTATTTTCTGTGGCACTTTCTGTTTCCCGACGTTTATAGTCGGGAACCCGGCTCTTCACCGGTACGTTGCTCTATGCTGTCCGGACTTTCCTTGGCGCTTTTGGCGACACGATAGCTTAGCTTGCAGCAACGACAAAAATACAAAGAAGAAAACAGTTCGTGTTACAAACTTTAGTGCTGCTATAGGGCTGCATTGGCGTCGCACACTTGTACAATAAATCTTTGCTGAACTTCTTGTTTTATCGGTTGCTGTCTCACTATCCGAAATTGTAAACTTTAATATTCCGGTTGGTAAAAAAAGCTTTTAGTGGGTCTCTAATTGAGAACTCATCTTCGATAATTCAATCGGCATCTTGATAAACTCTACAATGCGTTTTAAATAAAGAAAATCAACAAGACTGTATTCATAAGACGTTAATGTTTTACACCTGAATTTTGTTTCAGTAGCAATTACAATTTTTTTTGTAATAATATTTGTCTGACTATTTATGATAAACTCAATCCAAACTCTCAAATTTCCAGCATGCTTAGCATATAAAACTATCTTATTATTTAAATCGGAAACTTCTGAGTTTTTATAAAATCCGATCTTATTTATTTTGGAAAAAATCGTTGTATCATTTCCCATTTGATATACAAGGT
>JBEBHT010000077.1:0-13076 GCA_040081135.1 Lacibacter sp.
AGCCGGTATCATCCACCCACATCAATTCAAAATATCTTGCAGGAGCAAGTATGGTGCAAAGAGCCATCTGTTTTAAATCCTGTATTTCTTTTTCTGTAACTGTTTTTGGAGGCCGCCCTGATTCATACACGCCAATAAACAACAACACATCCTCCAGGTCGGGTTGTTTTCCCAATCGCTCTGTCAATTTGCTTTCTAATTTCTGCCAGCGCTGCTGCAGCTCATCTTCGGGGGGCATGGCTCAAAGGTATTAAGCCGACCCTTTTTAAACGATTCGCCGGATATGAGATATATCAGTTTGGTACTATGAATTTCTCCTTTCTTAGAGTATCTTTCTATCAGGTATGAAATTTTCAAACATAATAGGAGCCGGTTTATTGGTTGGTACACTGGATATCATTGCAGCCTGCCTGCAGTACTATATTAAAACAGGCAAGGGTCCCGAAAATGTTTTGAAGTTTATTGCCAGTGCTGTGTTTGGAAAAGAAGCTTTTACCGGAGGTCTTTTGATGAGCCTTTGCGGTTTGCTGTTTCATTTCCTCATTGCATTTACTTTTACAACATTCTTTTTATTTATCTATCCCAAACTAAAGTTTCTCTCCTTCAATGTTATCTTAACGGCCATCCTCTATGGCCTATTCATCTGGACTGTAATGAACAGAATTGTTTTGCCCTTATCCAATAGCCCGGTTATTCCTTTTACATGGATGGGTGCGGCTATTGCTGCAGGTATTCTTTCGCTTTGTATTGGCTTGCCCCTGGCAATCATTGCCAAAAGAGATAACTGAATCTCAGGTTGCTTTTTTAAAGTATGAATGTTGTAACAATTCCACAGAATTACGTAACAGTTTTCTTTTACGGCAACCCAACTTTGTGAAATTGTGTAATCTAATTTACATACAACTTCTATGAAAGGATATATGGCCGACATTGAAAAGCTTACACTTGAAAATGAACATTTCCGTAAAGTACTCTACACCGGCAAACACCTGCAGCTGGTATTAATGAGCCTAAAGCCCGGAGAAGATATTGGTGAAGAAACACATCAGAACGTTGATCAGTTTTTCCGGTTTGAAGCCGGTGCAGGAAAATGCATCATCGATGAATCTGAATACACGGTACATGCCGGTGATATCATTATTATACCTGCCGGTGCAAAACACAATGTGATGAATACGGATCCTGCATTGGAATTAAAACTCTATACCATCTATTCTCCACCAAATCATAAAGAAGCAACAATCCGTATTACAAAAGAAGATGCTGAAAACAAAGCAGAAGAGTTTGACGGAACAACAACAGAATAAACCCTTCTTACAAATAAAAAAGGTTCGGCTGTTTTGCCAATCCTTTTTATGAATGCGTTACCTGTTTCTTTCTTTAGACTTACCAATTTGCTGCATTCCTGATTCTGTTCACCAGATCATGATAAATTTTCTGCATCATTTCGCCCATAGCATCTTCTTTACCTGGCATGGGTTGGTTGCGCCTGCGGTTGATCAGCTCCCTGTCCTCATCGGTTAAAGCTGCTCCATCACCTTCATAAGTAGCTGTTTCAAAAATATACCGATACTCTGATGGAAGTCTGTCCCATTTTATCTGGGTTCGGTTAACTGCATCACTTACAATCAGGTTCATATCACCGCTTGCAGTGAATTCATGCACAGTTACGTTAACGGTTGCATTAGCTGATTTATAAATGGGCCTGTTTGCGGTATCTGTTCCGGTTTGAATTTGCTTGCTTCTTCCATATTTTCTAGTGCTCTCTTTCGGGTAATCAAAACGGAGGTTTTTCCAAACAAGATCAACAACAAGATCAGGTGCCCTGTTTTCTCTGCGTAACGCATACTCATCATAGAACCTTGCAGGAATTGCAGAAGCTGATTGTCCCCCAAGATCACGAAGAATATTGCTATGCGTCATCCTGTCTTTGTTGGCGTATTGGTTCCAGCCCCAGTTGCCGCCCATTCCAAAATCATCGTACTGAATCGTATTCACCAGCACATTTACAATACTGCGTTCATACGCTTCCCTCATCAGCTGTTTTGCGTTTTTATAGTTCGGCACAAAACGGATGCTGTTTTGAAAAGCGTAATAAGCTTCCTTTGAATCTTCCCGGTTGTTCTGTTCCAGCTGCTGTTTACCATACTCATAATTATCAAACGCAGCTGAATCTTTTGTTGCAATCAACTGCGGATAAAAATTAATGGGGTTTACCATGCGTAACGCATATGCACTCTGGCTGATGGTTTCATACATACGTTGCAACCCTTCCAGTTCGGGAACTATCTTATCCCATTTCTGAGGGGCGGGATCGAAACGGTAGTTTTCCAAACGCTGTGCTGATTTATAGTAAGCGTTGTTATACACCTCTTTCAGATCAGCAATGACTTTTTCATCACCTCCCTTTTTATTAAGCCGCTTAATTAGCGTAGACAGGTCTTTTTCATCGGACCTTGTGCTGTATTTACTTCCCCTGCAGGCTGCAAGAGAAAGAAGAAGAATGATTACAGGTAAAAGTTGTTTCATGATTATGGTTTTGGGGTCTCTTTTTACTTGTTCAAAGCAAATACCAATATTTAAACTGTTGGCAGTTTTAACAAAATTAAACAGGTAGAGGAAATTTCGGCACTTATCTTCTCTCTCCAAAATACTCCCATAACATGGCCGATAGTTTTCTTGTCAGCGACCATGCTTCATTACCTGCTCCCCAGCTTTGATCCTTTATGTTCTTTGTAAGAATGCAAAACACATAGGGATGATTTGGCGCATTAACCAGCATTACTTCACTTCTGCTGGCGTTCACTGCTCCATTTTTGCTGAACACTTCAATGGTAGGCGGCACCTGCGACAAGCCTTCTTCATCCCAATAATTTCTTCCCAGCAACCGCATCATCCGGATGCAGGCGTTGTCATTGAAAATTTCTTTGTGATATACTTTTTCAAGGATGGTTGCCATTTCCCTCGCCGATGTTTGCCACCAACCATAAAGGTTCCTGTTTTCCTCACGACCGATTGTTCTTGAATTTACTCTTGTAGAAACAAAACCAAGACTGTCAACAATTTCATTAATGCGTGTGCCGGTTCCTGCAATACTTTGCAACCAGAGACTGGCGGTATTATCACTGGTGGTTAGCATCAGCATTATTACTTTCGACAGTTCTACTGTTTCATTGTTTTTAAACGAACCAAGAATATCAGAACCCGCATATAACAATGAATCTTTGTAAACGAGGGGTTGGTGATAGCTGAGTTCTCCTTTGTTCATCTTCTCAATGATCCCAAGAAGAATGGGAATCTTCACCATGCTTGCTGTGGGGAATATCGTGTCTGCATTAATAGCAACAATTTTTCCTGTCTTTAGGTCTTTGATATAAATTCCAATATCACCATTAAATCCTTTAATGAGTTCTTCTGCTTTTGCCTGCAGTTTTTTATCGGTCTTTTGGGCAACAGAAAACTGAATGCTCAGAAAGCAAACAACAGCAACGAAAAAATGTTTCATGTTTTTTACTTTACTGATGTGGTATCCGTTTTCCAATCAGTAAAATCAAGATCAGTCCAGGTTGCTGCACGTGCATGTGCGCCACTGGCAAACACAAAATCAACATGATTGATTCCTTTTGTTTCCAGGAGATTCAATGCAGCGAAAGTGAGATACTGTTCGGCTCCTGCATTGCCTGCACGGTCTGTTAACCATTCAGCTTTTGGAATGGATACGTAGAGAGTGTCGTTTGAAATATGATCAAAGCTGAGTTTAACCTCTGCATAGGTTTTATTGATACCGTTGATTAATGCCTGGGGTACATTTACAGAATCCCTCGGTGCAAAAATCTTTTTCCGGGAGCGGTCTTCTGCGGTGCAGTCCCATACTAATAATGTGTCTGTTTCAAACCACTGCTGGGGTGGAGTGGCGGTTTCGTTGCTCTGCTTCTTATCAGTTGATGCTTCGTTGTTACAGGAAATCACCAATGCAAGAAACATGATGGCTGTTACATATCGGATCATGTCCTAAAGCTACATAACAGTTGTCAAGATGAAGAATGAATGTTTAAATTCGTTAAAATTTTATATTATGGGGAAACGGAGCTCTTATCTCGACCTTGTTCTTAATCCATTTAACCTGTTGCGCACGAAGAAAATACTTAGTATTAACCCTACTGCCCCCCCCGAACGGAAAGAGCCGGAACAGATCAACCTGTTTGTGTATGATTATGACGCAGAAAATATCCACGAAGAGCGGCTGAAAGAAGTAGAGGATTGCTTTCGTTATAAACACTCTTCACGTGTTACGTGGATTAACGTGGACGGATTGCGCCGGAAGGATATTGAAGACATCTGCAATCATTATAATATTCACCTCCTGGTGCAGGAAGACATCATGAGTGTTGGGCACAGGCCAAAAATGGATGATATTGATGATGAAATTTTTTGCCTGCTGAACATGCTTTACTTTAATGAAAAAGATTCAACGGTTGAAGCTGAACAGATCTCTATTATACTTGGTGACAAGTTTGTATTGAGTTTCCAGGAAGATGCATCAAGAGATGTGTTTAACCCCTTGCGGGATAAGCTCCAGTTCAGGAGTAATAAAATCAGGCAAAGCGGTACCGATTATCTTTTCTATACACTGATTGATTTAATTGTAGACAACTATTTCCTGGTGATGGAAAAGCTGAGCGAAAAAATAGAATTACTGGAAGAAGATATTGTACGGAACTCGAACAAGCGGTCGCTTGCAAGAATCAGCCAGCTTCGCAAAGAAATGATTGTGCTGAAACGAAACATTGCGCCTGTAAGAGATTTGGTGAATGGTATTTTAAGAAGTGAAAGTAATTTGCTTGAAGAGAGAACCGAAAAATACTTTAAAGATGTGTACGATCATATTGTGCAGGCCAATGATCTTGCAGAAAACTACCGTGATATGATGATGAACTTACACGATCTGTACCTCAGTAATGTAAACCTGAAAATGAACGAAGTAATGAAGGTGATGGCGGTTGTAACCTGTTTGCTTGCTCCTGCAACAGTAATTGGAGGTATGTTTGGGATGAATTTTGATGTAATTCCTTATGCACATCACAAATGGGGCTTTTTTCTTACCTGTTCTGTTATGATCCTGATTCCTTTAACGATGGTGTACATTTTCAGAAGAAGGGGCTGGTTTTAATATTAAAATTTCTCTCCATGAAATATCTGTTTGCCTTTTTCTTATCGGCTTTGTTTATAACATCAAATGCGCAATCGTCGCCTGAAGAAAATCTGAAGACACTTGGATTGCAATTACCCCCGGCAACAAAACCCATTGCCAACTATGTAAAATATGTAAGAACAGGTAACCTGATCTTTCTGTCGGGTCACGGCCCCACAAAAACAGATGGAACAAATATTACAGGTAAAGTTGGTAAAGACTTAACGCCTGAACAAGGGTATGAAGCCGCAAAAATTACCGGGCTTAGTTTGATCGCAACATTGAAAGATGCATTGGGCGGAGACTTAAGCAAAGTAAAGCGCATTGTAAAAGTAAACGGTTACGTAAACAGTATGCCTGACTTTACTGAACATCCAAAAGTAATCAACGGATGCAGTGATTTACTGGTTACTGTATTTGGTGAAAAAGGAAAACATGCAAGAGCGGCCATGGGAATGGTATCGCTTCCTTTAAATATTGCCGTAGAAATTGAACTGGTTGTTGAAGTTGAATGATCTGCTTAAAAATGCTCCATGCTTTTGAGCATTTCGTATTCTGTTTCAAAGCTGCGGTGTTTAAACCAGCCAATAATGGCACCGCCGCCTAACCAGAAACAGATTTCGAGAAAAAGAAAAAGAAAGCCCATCAAGTTAAAATAAAACCCAGTGAAGGCTTTTGGATCAAAGAACAGCTGAATGAATTTAATGAACAGCATACAGATCAACCCTTCACGTAACACACCATTATAGAGGATATACTTCCATTTAGGAATTGCTCTGCGCTTTTCCCATTGTTTTAAAAATTTCCGTTGTCTCGGAGTAAGCCGGTAAGGATGGTAGTTACGAAACTCGTTGAATGACACCGTGGTTTATGTGGTTGGTTTTGGTTGTTTAAAAATTGGCACAGTACTGCAGGGCTCTCCATACATTAAGCTTTTCACGATTGGTCTTAAACGATTGGTTATTTCAAGATATGCTGCTTCAGGTACAGGTTCATCACCACATCCTTTGATCACTATACGCTGGTCTTTATAAACTGACAGATCAATTACTGCAATTGCATCAAGCAATTTTTTCTTTTTCCATTCTTCCTTTGTTCCCAAAAACAATTCCTTTGCTGCGGGTTGCAGATGGGCTGCAACTAACATATAGGCCCACATAGGAATTATTGCGTCGGCCGTGCAAAGAACCAACACTGTTTTATCACGAAAAGAATCAATGGCTGTTTGCTGCAAAGCCGTTCTGAATTCTTTTTCTTTTACAATTAATCCCATGAAAAGATATTCCTTCAAATCAAAAATTACCGGCTCTTCTTTTGGGATATAATCTGCCAGATCAATGGTTAACAAAGAACTTTCTGCCACTTTATTTACTATCACTTCGCTCATACAATTTTTTTTGCTGACAGTAAATTTACTCCAAATATGCGTTATACATTTTACCCAAACAACAGCCACGTATTTTTTCATTGCCGTGTTCGTAAATATACTGTGCATAAAAATGGGCATAACTTCCGTTATGCCCATGGTTTATGTGTTAATCTATACGATTAATAGAACTTAATTCTGTTGTCTTTTACTTTTGCTGACTTGCGTAATGCCTGTACTGATGCTCCGCCTGCACTCTGTTTCATATTCTGTTCCATCTGCATGCGTCTGAAATTGTAATCCATATCGCCGGCAGGTTTCATGCTTACATTTTCTGTGCGGATTACAAATACAGCGCTGTTACCAACAATCGGTTGGCCTGCTTTTCCTTTTACTTCAGGATTAAATGCTGCGCCGCTAAGCTTTGGTTCCATACCAATGCCAGGAACAAACGGAGCCATAAAACCAATACTGTCTGCACGAAGTACATTTGTATTAAATGATGTTGCAATAGCGTTCAGGTCTTTGTTGCTGCCTATTTTTGAAATAATTTCTTTTGCTTTTTTCTCATTCCGAACAATGCCTTCTACCTCAGCTCTTACTGTTTTTGCACTTGGTACGCCTTCTTCTTTTTCTTCTGCTATCAGTGCAACAATAAATTTATCGCCAAGGCTTGTTGGTTCAGACACATTACCTACTTTATTTTCATACACCCACTTGATCAGGCTTCTTGCACTTCCGATTCCCAGGATGCTGTAATCGTTTGGTTTGATTTCGGCAATACGTGGTGATAATTTTTTCTTTGCTGTTGCTGCTTCAAACTGTTTTGCATTTCTGCTTTCTGCTGCAAATTGTGCTGCTGCTGTGCTTGCAGAGTTTGTTGTTTCATCGCTTGGTTCAACCGCTTTAGAGAAATAAGCAATTTTATAAGCAGTCTCAACATTTTTCTGATCCATTATTTCAATATAATGATACCCAAAGTTTGTTTTCACCACTTTTCTTTCGCCTTTCTTCCCATCCAATAAGATAAACTGTCCAAACTCTTTTGCAAAGTTGGGTGCCTGTATTTCGTTTGCCGTAAATGTCATTTCTCCATTGTTCTGCCTGCTTCCGTCAGATTGTGGATTATACTTCTGAACCATTTCAGCCCAGCTTGCACCAGACAAAACTGCATTCTTAATACTGTCAATTAATTTAGAAGCAACGCTGTCGCTTAAAATTACCTGTCCTGACTGCTGGTCGGTTGTACCAATCAAAATGTGACGGCATTTTACAGTGTCTGGCAAATCTCTTTTTGCAATCATCTTTGCCAGTGTAAAGTTTCCGCCATCGATATATGGTCCAAAAACAGCACCGATTGGTAAGTTGCGGATTGAATCTGCATTAGGAACCTGCATGGCAGATTTCAATACATAACCATCATAAAAAGGAATACTTGAATTATTGGCCACTGTGAACTGTGCAGCATCTGCTGATTCATAAAATGCCTGCTTTTGTTTTGTCACCGTTTCTCTTGCAACTGCACTATCTGCAGCTGTTGGAGCGGCATCAAACAATACATAAGAAATCACACGGCTTTCTTCCTGTTTAAATTCATTCTTGTGCTTCCGTACATATGCATTAATGTCATCATCACTTACTTTAACAGCGCTGTCGCTGATGGTTGAATAAGGAATGGCTACATAACTAATTGATGCAATGCTGTTCTGGTCAGCCACTTCTTTATCACTCAGCCATTTTGGATAAAAAATACTTCCTGCAAGTAAGGCACTGTATTTCGTGCGTAACCCATTACGGATGATATAATCAATCAGGTTGCGTTCTATATATATACGTTGCGGATCGTTCGCTTTTTTCTTGCGCATTGAATTAATATACTGACGTGCAGCATTTGCATCGTATGCACCGGTTTGTGCATCTTTAAATTGCTGGGCTAAAACCGGTGGTGGGTTATCACCATATAAAGCATTATTCAGATCAGCTGAAGTAAAGGTTAATCCTAACTTCTCGTATTCGTTGGTTAACAAGGTTTCTTCCACTTCATTATTCCACAGCATTTCAATGATCTGCTGACGCATTTCATCGTTGATGTCCATTCCCTGCTGACGGTAACCATTTTCCATTTCGTTAAGCTTGGCATCAAAATCATTGATATTAACGCTGCTTCCGTTAACTACACCAAGTGCGGTGGGCTGAGAGCCACCCACGTTGTTTTTTCCTGCGAAGTAATCGGTAAGAATAAATCCTACAAGGCTTAAAGCAATCACAGCAATACTCACAGCTGCATACTTTTCACGGATCTGCTGAATAATCGACATAATAGTATATTGTACGTTATAAAAGTGAGCGGCAAAAATAAGGGGAATTGAAGGTTTGAACAAATTGTGGAAAACTCCTCTAACCAGCACAGGATAAAGGATTTAGGAAAAGAAGAGCCCGAAATTCCAAAAACCGGAAAAAAGAATACACAATACTGGTGTGAATAAACAGTAAAACCGGTGGATATCCCCTGTTTTATGCAGGATAAATTCGGGGACGCTTGGTTAAGACATGGCTTCCGGACAGGCGGCTGTAAAAATGGCCTTTATAAACCCCTGTTTATCCTCGCTTCATGCACACAGGAAAACAAGGTTTATCGGTTTTATTTTTTACAGCACCTATTTAATCCACCGGTGTGAATAAACAGGCTGAATCATTACTCCTGTTATTTATGATGATGTGGAAGACTTGGGAATTACTGTGTATAACATCAGACAAGATTATAAATCATCAGAAAAACAAAAGGAGATATCCACTAATTCACACTTATAGTAATAATAGTTTATTAAATAAATAATAGTCTATTAAGAGTTACTACGGAAAAACAGCTTCAAAAATTTCAAGTAGCTTGCAGCAGAAATTAAAAAGAAAAAAATGAGTACAGCCATCATCACCGATACAAAAGCAAGCGTTGAAAAAAATGGTTTTTTAAATATAGAACTTGATCCTGAATTAGATCTGTTTGCAGAAATTGAACGCCTGAAAAAAGAAAAAAATGCAATCATCCTGGCGCACTATTACCAGGAACCGGATATTCAGGATGTGGCTGATTATATCGGCGATAGTTTAGGGTTGGCACAGCAGGCAGAAAAAACAAAAGCTGATATGATTGTTTTTGCCGGAGTTCATTTCATGGCTGAAACAGCAAAAATTTTAAACCCTTCCAAGAAGGTTGTTATCCCCGATTTTAAAGCAGGTTGTTCATTGAGCGATAGTTGCCCCCCGCCTTTGTTTGAGCAGTTTAAAGCAAAGCATCCTGATCACCTGGTGATTTCTTACATCAACTGCAGTGCAGGAATTAAAGCATTGAGCGATATCATCTGCACCAGCAGTAATGCACAGCAGATTGTTGAAAGTTTACCGGCTGAGCAGAAAATAATTTTTGCTCCGGATAAAAACTTAGGTGCGTACATCAACAAAGTAACCGGAAGAAATATGCTGCTTTGGAATGGTGCATGCATGGTGCATGAAATTTTCAGTGTTGAAAAAATGACCAAACTCAAACTGCGTCATCCACAAGCGAAAGTAATTGCACATCCTGAATGCGAAGAACCGGTGTTGCGCCTTGCTGATTTTATTGGCAGTACAACACAGTTGCTCAAGTTTACAGAGAAGGACAGCAGTGCAGAATACATCGTAGCAACAGAAACAGGAATATTGCACCAGATGATTAAATCAAATGCACACAAAACATTTATTCCTGCACCGCCAGATAACAGTTGTGCATGTAACGACTGTCCGCACATGAAACGTAATACACTGGAGAAAATTTATCTCTGCATGGAATATGAAACGCCTGAAATTACAATGGATGAAGAGTTGCGCTTGGCTGCAAAAAAGCCGATTGATAAAATGCTGGAGTTAAGTGCTTCATTCGGTTTATAGAAGAGAATGGACATAAAAAAGGGGCCAGATAGAAATCCTGCCCCGTTTTAAAATCCAATATCCTATGAAAAACCGAGAGTAAGATAGAAATCTTTTTCAAAAAGTTGCATGGTTTTTTATTTTTTTCTTTGTTAAATATTACACAAGCCTTATTTCAATAATTTTTTTGCTTTTTCAAGGTCCTGCGGAGTATCAATGGAAACACTCCATGGTTCTGTTACCGACATCCTGATTGAAATCATATTTTCCAGTAAACGGAGCTGTTCCAGCTTCTCTGTTTGTTCAAGAACAGAAGGAGGAAGCGTTGTGAACTTTAGTAATACATCCTTTCTGTAGCCGTAAATGCCAATATGTTTAAAATAGTTAACATGAGTGTTTTCATCTCTTTGGTAAGGAATTGCGTTGCGGCTGAAGTAAAGAGCATTCATATCATGGTTAACCACCACTTTTACACAGTTTGGATCATGAATCATTTCTTTATCCGTAATAACATGCATCAGTGAAGCAACCTCAACCAAAGGATCATTAAACCGATTGCATAAAATTTCTAATGGATCCTTTTTTACAAAAGGTTCATCGCCCTGTACATTAATGATCACATCGACATTCATCTCTTCCACAGCTTCTGCAATCCGATCAGTTCCGCTTTCATGTTCCCGTTTACTCATAATCGCCTTACCGCCATCTGCCGTAATTGCAGTGAAAATAATTTCGCTGTCGGTTACTACAAAAACATCAGCAAATAAACCCGTGGCAACTGTATTACGGTAAGTATGAAGAATAACCGGCTGGTCACCGAGTAACTGCATCAGCTTTCCAGGAAAACGTGTAGCTGCATATCGGGCGGGAATAACTGCAATGATCCGCATGTGATAATTTTAAGTGAAGATAATGAGAAGCCTGAATAAGAAGGGTCGTGCAATTACACATCTACCTCATTAAAAGATAGCAGTATATTGTCGATAGTTGCTTTTACCTGTCTATAAGAAACACCTGCTTTGTTCAGCATATTTTTGGAAGCAATGGATGTATCTGTTGCTGCATATTTATCCGACAGGTAAATAACTTCTGTAATACCGGATTGGATAATAGCTTTAGAACATTCATTACAGGGGAACAGGGCGGTATAAATTCTGCAGCCATGTAAATCCATACCGATATTATTTAAGATGGCGTTGAGCTCTGCATGGCACACATACGGATACTTGGTCTGCAGAAAATCGCCCTGCTTTTCCCAGGGAAATTCATTATCATCACAACCAATTGGTAAACCATTATAACCGGCGCCAACGATTTTGTTTTTAGTATTCACAATACAGGCGCCAACCTGTGTTGCGGGGTCCTTGCTTCTTTTGGCTGATAATAAGGCAACACCCATAAAGTATTCATCCCAGGAAATATAATCTGTCCGCTTACTCATTTCAATCTGTTTGCAGTTATTTCAAAGGTATTTAAAAACTGTAACCGGCAGCAACAGTAATACCGGGCAGCAGTTTACCATCCATCTTCCAAAAGTTATCTGAACGGGGATCAAGAAAAATAACAGGAGCAAGAATGCTTTTGAAAAAAAATCCTCCACCCGGTTTTTGAAAACGATAGCCGGCTCCCGGAACGATGTATAATTTTTTGTCTGATCGGTTTCCTGCAGAAAACAGGTACTTGTAATCTTCAACAAACGGAATAACCACTAAACCGAATTCAGCATGTGAGTTACCCCGGCCATTAAAAAAACTGATACCAACGGGAAGACCGATTGAATTTTTTGCAGCAGATACACCAAACCTGTAAGATGCAGAAAAAGAAGAACCGTTCCAGAATACCCGGTCATAATTAACAGAAAAAAAAGTTCCTGTTGAAAGATATTCTGCAAAGAAAGTATTGCGGGCATTTTCACCGTCAGCAGGAGATTGAGCAGATAATGTAACAGCAGTAAAAAAAACAAACAGCAGGATGCAGATTTTATAACAGAGAAAAACAGATCTTTTTTTCATGAAAGCAGAAGCATTAGGAAACAAAGTTAACTGAAGCGCTCAACAAACAAACAGTCAAAGAAATGTAACAGCAGAAGCGGTGTTTCAGATTGTAGAGAGAACAATTCTATATTTTTTAAAAACTCATTGCTGTTTATTGAACTTTCCCGGAAAAACGATTCAATATTTTACCATTGTTGAATTACAATCCCAAGCTGATTGTCTTTTAATGCGAATTCTTTTGCACCCCATGGACGAAGAGTTATTTGCTTCAAGTTCGGATGCAGAAACTGCGGATGCGATGAAGCAACTTTTTTATAAACCGTTTCAATATCTGTTGTTACAAGCCTGAACTCGGGGTTGTGTTCTTTAGCTAAACTTTTATTTTCAAACAGGTTTAAACGCAACCCATCTTTTTCTATTACACAAAACGGCTGGTCGGCCGTTAATTCATTATGCTCTATCCGAAACTCCAGGCAATCAACAAACAAACGAAGTGCATCGTTTATATCAACATAAAATACATTGGGAACCAGTTTTGTAAAATTCATGTTTGATTAATTTAAACGTCAACAAAAAAAGTGATTGAGTTTTTTCAAGAAGAGAATTACAAATCATTTAAACC
>JBEBHT010000464.1:0-3028 GCA_040081135.1 Lacibacter sp.
GATTTCACTCCAAATGAAATTGAACTGGCTTTACAACATCATTTTATTCCTGTAACTCTTGGTGAAACCAGATTACGAACAGAAACTGCAGGAGTTGCGGCAGCAGTATTACTTTGTATTCAGTAAAATTTAAGGAGACAAGTTTACGAACCGTGGATCGCACGGTTTATAGCAGAACCGTAAACTGGAATCAGTTTACAATTTTATTGGCACAGCTGCTGCTGGCAAAAGCTTCAGGTTTAGCTTTGAATGCAAAGCCCATCCCCAGGATATAACCCATTGCTTCACGCAGGGCTTCGTTGCTTTTGAAATGCGGATTGGTATTAATGTCGGCATGTACTTCCATGTCAACATCATACTCTGTAAACAGATCGCAGAGTTCATACGCAATTTCAATACTCCGGGCAACTTCCACCAGCATACGTTCCTTAATGGAATAACGTTGCTTTGTTTTTTCGTTGTGAATAAACATAAAGCCACCACGGCCTTCACGTAAGAAAACAATTACTGTTGCAAATTCTGTTTCGCTTCCTTTTACCTGGCTGTCGGTGCCAATGCAAACTTTTAAGCGAAACCCTTTTTCTGTTTCCCTGATAATGGCAGAGCGAACTTCATCTTTGATTGGAAGCCTGATTTGTTCACCGTTGAATCGTCTCCAGTTCATAAATTGAGGTTTTCCTAATTTACGAATATATTTCCAGTACCAGCAAGAATGTACAGTTAAGTGTTTATTAACAGCTGGGGATAAGCGAAAAAGACAAGGGTAATCAGTATTGTCCTGTACTCAGCAGCACCAGTGTGCAGGCTTCAACCGGCTGAATTTTGTTCTCTATAGCTAATTGACTCAGCTCTTCATTTTCAGCACCCGGATTAAAGATGATGCGTTTAGGTTTTAATGACAGAATATAATCATAGTAAGCTTTCTGATGTGCAGGATTGAGATAAAGAGTAACTGTATCTATTTCTTCAACAGGAATTTTTTCTGTTTGAATGTCAACATCAGCAACAACTCCCTTGTGACGGCCAATGCCAATTACGTCATGACCTTTTTTACGCAAACTGTTAATTGCAAGATAGCTATACCGCTGCGGATTATCTGATGCACCAAGAACAAGGGTTTTCTTTTTCATTCAGCAAAGTTAAGAGTAAATTATACCATCACATTTGGATGAAAATTACTTCAATGAAACAACCTGTATTGTTTTGGAGGAGTATTTGTAATTACGTTCTGTAAAGCATCTTTCAGAATGCCATATTTAAATTGAAATCCAGACTCTGAAATTTTAGTAGGAATAACCCACCTGCTCTTAAGAACTAATTCTGCTTCAGTTCCAATCATTAATGCGCCCAGTTTTAGCATCCATTCAAAAGCAGGCAGCCCGAATCTTGTATTTGTTACCTCTCTCAAAGTTTTCATAAAGACTGTATTTGTAACTGGGTAGGGTGATGAACAATTAAATGTTCCTTCCAGTTCTTTGTGTTCATAAAGCCATTCAATCATTCTGCAGCTGTCTTCAATATGAACCCAGCTGTACATTTGTTTGCCACTTCCCTGTTTTCCCCCCAATCCAAATTTCAAGAGGTTAAAATAGGGAATCATTACGCCTCCGGCTCCAATAGTAATAGCCATTCGTAAAGCAATTTTTCTTGTTGATGAAGTGGCTTGCTCGTAAAAAGTTTTCTCCCACTGTTTGCAAACTTCTACTGAGAAATCATTTTTAATCTCGCCTGTATATTCATCCTGTGGTCTGTCTGCAGCATGGCGATAGATTGTTGCAGATGATGCATTGATCCAAAGCTTTGGAGGAATTATTGAATGCTGAATGGCTTCTCCAATTGCTTTTGTTGCGTTAATGCGGCTCTCGATAATTTCTTTCTTATTCTTTTCTGTATACCGGCAGTTAACTGTTTTTCCTGCAAGGTTTATAATAATATCAGCATCTTCCAGCTCATCTTTCCAGTTCCCAACTGTTTTACCATCCCATTCAACATATGTTGTGTTGCTTAAATCTTCAGGAGTTAATTCTGAGTATTCATTTCTGTTGTTTTTAGCGGATGGTATTTTACGGGTTAATATCACCAGGTGATTTTTCTTTCCGAAATACCTGATCAGTTCTTCACCAATAAAACCGGAACCGCCTGCAACAATTATTTTTTTGATTTCCATATTGCTTCACTTTTAGTTTCTTAAATAACCAATCAGATTTGTAACAAATAACCAGATGAAGATGACACAGAATGTTACAAACAATGTATTCATCAATACTTCGCCAACTTTAAAGATGAGTTTATTGGGAATTTGATACATGGGATAGTAAGCAAATTGGGTAATCACTTTTCCTGTCCAGTAAGCTGCAATCAAACCTGTAAGTGCAACTGCCAAACCGCTTTGATTTTTCAAATTACTTGTAAACAATATGGAGATAAGCCCGAATGAGAAATTTAAACCCTGAATATAACGGCCATAGGTTTTAGCAATTTCCTGGTTGAGCGGTTTTAGTTTTTTGATGTCGTTATACCAGTCGAATACTTTATGACGGATGTAAGGATAAATTAATGCAGTAAACATTTGACCAATAGCTCCAATAATGATGAGCCAGTCAGGAACAACATATTTCATACACTTAAGATTTGGTTGCGCAGTTATTGTTGATGCAGTTGAATCATTTCAAATGCACAAACTCTTTCAGTTTTACATACTGCAATTCACGCCAGCAGATATAAGTATAAAAGATTGCAAGGAATGGTGAAGCATACAATAAAATATACAAACCTATACCGGTAGGAATCAGCAACAGTAACAAAAACACCAGCCAGTGATAATACAAACGAAAACTTTTTTTACCTGTATACCACCTTTTCACTGCATGCAGGATCATACTGAACAACTGTACAGCACCAACAGTATAATAAGCAATAAACAGCATGCCACCTTCACGACTTATGAAGTAACTGATGGCAAAGGCTGCTATCAGCAGAACGTTTACATAAAATTCAATCAGCTTAAATGTTTTCATATTTATAATTA
>JBEBHT010000465.1:0-3021 GCA_040081135.1 Lacibacter sp.
GGAAAAAGTGCCGCAGGCCGGTTATGAAATAAAAGGGCTGGATATTATCGGTTTTAACAGAAGTTCTTTGATAAAAAATATTGGTTTGCCGTTTAAGCTGGTAAGGAGTTTTATACAGGTGCGGACAATCATCAATCAGTTTAAACCCGATGCGGTAATTGGAGTGGGTGGCTATTCCAGTTTTCCCGTACTGCGTTTTGCCCAGAGTAAAGGCATTCCAACCTTTATTCATGAAAGCAATTCGTTTGCAGGAAAGTCAAATATCCTGCTGGGGAAAAAAGCAAGGAAGGTGTTTGTGGCAGGTGATGGAATGGAGAAGTTTTTTCCTGCAGCGAAATTGATGATCACCGGAAACCCTGTTCGTTCTTCCATTTCGCTTTCTACTATAACAAAAGCAGAAGCACTAACTTATTTTCAACTGGAAGAAACAAAGAAAACGGTTTTGGTGGTTGGAGGAAGTTTAGGGGCAAAGAATATTAACGAAGCCATTGATGCAGGAATTGATGAGTTTGAAAAAAATAATCTGCAGCTCATTTGGCAAACCGGAAAACCGTACGCAGCAAAAGCGAAAGCAAGGGCTGAAGGAAAATACAATGTGTGGGTGAATGAGTTTATTACGCAGATGGAACATGCTTACTCAGCTGCTGATGTGGTGATTTCAAGAGCAGGGGCGATGGCGATTGCTGAGATCTGTTTAGTTGCAAAGCCGGCGGTATTTGTTCCGTTTCCTTATGCAGCGGAAGATCATCAAACAGCGAATGCACAGCACCTGGTTGCAAAACATGCAGGATTGATGGTGAAGGATAGTGAGGCAAAAGACAAACTGGTGAATACCATTCTTGCATTAGCAAAAGATGAAACAAAACAGGCTGAGTTGAAACAGAATATCGCAAAGCTTGGCGTCTCTGATGCTGATAGAATTATTGCAGAAGAGGTTTTAAAAAATATAGTTCAGTCCGTCTGACGCCCTCGTCGGACGGGATAACAAGAAGAAAAGTAAAAAAATAAGAATCGGTCTGACGAGGGCGTCCGACCTGGAAAGAAGAATGATTCAGTTGAACGATATAAAGTCTGTGTATTTCATTGGTGTAGGTGGAATTGGCATGAGTGCACTGGCAAGGTTCTTTAATGAAAAAGGAGTGAAGGTGAGTGGTTATGATAAAACAGTTACGCCATTAACCACTCTGTTAGAAGAAGAAGGAATTGAAGTTCATTATAAAGAAGATGTTGAACATATTCCGAAGGATGTGCAACTGGTGGTTTATACGCCGGCTATTCCAAAGGAACAGAAAGAGTACCAGTATTATCTGCAGAATGGGTACAGTGTAGTAAAGAGAAGTGATGTGTTGCAGATCATAACGCAGAGTTCTTTGAATATATGTGTGGCAGGAACGCATGGTAAAACAACCATCAGTACCATGACGGGGCATTTGCTGCGACACAGTGGGTTTGGATGCAATGCTTTTCTGGGAGGAATTGCAGTGAATTATAACCGCAACTTTTGGAGCAGCGAAAATAATGTGTGCGTGGTGGAAGCAGATGAGTATGACCGTTCCTTTCATAAGCTGAGTCCGGATATAGCCGTGATTACAGCAATGGATGCAGATCATTTAGATATCTACGGAACTGCAGAAAATATGGAAGAAGCATTCATTGAGTTTACACGTAAGATAAAACCGGGTGGATGGCTCATCAGCAAATATGGAATGAAGCGGACAAATGATCTTGTTGCAGATAATCATATCACTTATCATTTAAGCAATGAGCTTGCAACCGTTCATGCTGTGAATCTGAAAGTGAACAATGGAGGGTATTTGTTTGATGCAGTGATGAATGATTGGCTGTTAAAGAATGTGCAATTGAATATTGGTGGCTTGCACAATGTGGAGAATGTACTTGCCGCAATTGCTGTTGCACATATACTGAAGATAGAAGATGAAAAAATAATAAAGGCCGTTGCTGACTTTAAAGGAGTGAAAAGAAGATTTGAGTATGTGATTGCTCCGGGTGATGCTAATGTAACATTTGTTGATGATTATGCACATCACCCGGAAGAATTGAAAGCATTGATTGTCGGAGCAAGAAGTTTGTTTGCAGGACAGAAACTGGTGTTGGTTTTTCAGCCGCATCTCTTTACACGTACAAGAGATTTGGCGGATGGGTTTGCAGAAAGCCTGGATATGGCAGATGAAGTGATTCTTCTTCCCATTTACCCGGCAAGAGAATTGCCAATTGAAGGTGTAAACAGTGAATTGATTTTAGATAAAATGAAGTTGAAGAAGAAACGGATACTGACGAAGGAAGAGTTATTAAATGATGTGAATAAGATTGTTGATGAAGCATCCGGAAACGGCGTGGTTTTTATTACAGCAGGTGCAGGCGATATTGATGCAATGCTGCAGGAATTAAAAAAGAAGATTGAACAGAAATAAATGAGCAATAGAAAAATTTCATGGAAGAAGTTATTGCTGACCATCATCTGGATGGCAGTAGGAGCAGGCACAATTGTCGTGCTGGTTGCTGCTGCGCAAAACCAGAGGGGAAAACATTGTAAAGATGTAATTGTAACAATAAAAGGAATAGATGGCACGGAGTATGTTAGTAAGAAGCAAATTCTGAAAACCATTTCCGGAGGCAGACCTGATTTGATGAAAGGACAGCTGATCAGAACATTTGATCTGCAACAGCTGGAAGAATTATTGGAAACAAATCTGTGGATCAGGAATGCAGAATTGTTTTTTGATAACAATGATGTGCTGCATGTTGATATAACAGAACGTGAGCCCGTGGCAAGAGTGTTCAGGGTAAATGGTGAATCATTTTATGTAGATGAGCTGGGAGATCATTTGCCGGTTACCAATGATCAGATTGCAAGAGTGCCGGTATTTACTTCCTTCCCCAATGAAACAACGAAGGAAAGAGAGAAAGACAGTGTACTGCAGCAACAGGTAAAAGAGATGGGGCATTTTATTTTGAAGAATGATTTCTGGATGGCGCAGGTTGATCAGCTGAATATAAATA
>JBEBHT010000466.1:0-3011 GCA_040081135.1 Lacibacter sp.
ATAGTCAGATAAACTTTTCCACTCAACATCTGCTGGTATATGCCATCCTGTGGGAGCTAAACCCCTTGGATCATTCACCGCATATGAGTTATATAACTTGCCATAGATAGCGTCATTTGCCGGATTGTTTTCATAATGACACCAGGCACCCGTAGTTAAATTTGCCCATTGTGTTTGATCTCTTACTTCAGGGATAGGGTCTCCATTCCGGTAGGTGGTAACATTCAGGTTTTTTTTAAGCCATGTTTGTGATCCAATGGCTACGCTTTCCAGGCTCGTTGTATTAAAGAGTATGGAAGCTCCATAAGCAGTACCGGAAGAATTTGTTGCAAATGCTCTTACATAATAAGCAGTATATGGAGTTAACGAAGAAAGGTCGCCTGTAAATGAACCGGTGCCTGAACCACTTATTGTTTTTGCATCCGCAATTGTAGGGTTTGTATTTGTGCTACTCCAGCAGATGCCACGGGCTGTAACTGTTACTCCCCCATCACTGATCACAGTGCCACCACAATTTGCAGATGATACAGTGATATTTGTAACAGATGCAGTAGTAACTGAAGGGAATAATGCTTCAGTTGTAAAAGTTAGGTCAACGCCATAAGCTATACCTGCGCTTGTAATAGCATAGGCTCTTGCGTGATAAGTTTTAGCAGGCAGTAAGTTGGATAAGAAACTGAGGAAGGTTCCTGTTCCTGTTCCGTCGGCGGTTTTCAAATTGTTTTCATAAGTGGGGTTTAAATCAGTGCCATAGCAAAGACCCCGTTGTGAAACAGGTGCTCCTCCATCATTGGATATGTAACCCCCTAATGTTGCCGTTGTTGATGTTATTGCAGTTGCACCGTTTGTGATAATGGTAGCCAGGTTTATACTGGTTGTTGTAAAGTCAACCTGGTTGCCATAAATTACCGTTGCATTGGAGATGGCATAAGCCCTTGCAAAATATTTAACTCCCGGATCTAAAGAAATAAGATTGCCTGTAAATGAACCTGTCCCTGATCCAGCTGTTATTTTCGAATCGTGTTCAAAAGTTGGGTTTTGAGTTGTGCCATAACAAATACCACGGCCGGTAATTGTAACAGTTCCTGTAACAGATACGGTGCCTCCAATATTTGCTGATGAGTAAGTAATGCCGGTTGGAGCTGCCGTACTAACCTGAACAGATGAAACAATATATTTTGCATGCTGGGTAATACTTACTTTCCTGTTGATACTGTTTTGATTGTAGGTTAACTGGTAGGTAAAAGGCGTTTCGGTGATAATAGACTTGTCAGGATTTGTGAATGTGAGTTTCAACCCTTTTATACCATCGTCAGTTGCAACAATTGAAATCTTTGGATTGCTGATATTGCTGATTGTGATAAATTTTGCTTTGGCCTCTGCCAGTTTTTCTTTGGCTGTTGTAAAGATGGGTGATATATATGAAGGGTAGGCTGTGGTAATTTTTCCAAAGAAATTTGATAAAGAAGTTTTCAGACTTTCAAACTTTGTTTTAATGCTGTTATCTTCTGTTTCCAGTTTTTCACTGGAGTTAATGAAATTACTGATATCATTATTTAAACCGGTATTATCTGATTTTTGCAGTGTTCTGAATTTTGACATCAACTTTTCCCATCGGGATTGATTATCCTCAACCGTTTCAGGATTAGTGACCGTTCCATTGCCATCTTTTTCATACACAACGTCATTGACATAGGCTGCCGTACTGGAGGTTTCAGTTGCCTCCTTCTTTATTGCTTTTGTATACATAAAATATGTTGCGACGATTGCAAAAGCGGCAGCAGCTGCATACACATTTTTTGTAATTGAAAAAGTTAACAAAGCTCCCATAAGAGGAGTTACTAATTGTAATGCCCGGCCTAAATTTGTATTGTGATTTTTAGACCATTGGGTTACCTGGTCCATGATCTCATCAGCCGGACCATACATTCTGAATAAGAAGAAGGCTGTATCAATCACCGTTTTCTGTCCCCATGATTTATCCAGCGTCATGTTTTGAAACTGATACGCAAGGTTCATTTTTTCAGAAGCTGATAATGATTTGATTGATTCCGTTAACTGATCCATTAACTGGTGCATGAATTGCGCATCGGCCGATGTAACTGAATTATTTATTGAGTTGATCAGCAAAGAATCAGTGAGCTGATTATACTCATTGATCAGTTGGGTAAGAGCTGCATCAGGATTTGTTATGCCTGTATAACTCCGGATCATTGCCGTTGGTGTATTGGCAGCATCAATATTTTTTAAATCCAGTATCTGTGTACCTGCATTGATGGCGGGTACATAAAAGCCATAGTGCAAAGTGTCAAGCTTTATTAATATGACAGGGATTGTACCAAGTAATACAGTAGCAGTATCACGTATGATTTTTTTATCAGCCGTTAAGGTTAAAAAGAAGCCCGGCTCTGTACTGGCTGAATCAACAGTATAAGTTGTTTTAACGACGGGTGGTGGAATGACTGGCGGGGGATTTGTAACACCGTTACCGGTACCGCCATCTTTCTTTTTACAGGTGATTATGAGCAATGAAAGACTTAAGAAAAAGAATAACTTTCTCATGTGGAAGAGTTGGGTTGGTTATAATTATATCATCATTGTGATACAGAGTAAAGCAACTTCAATCAGTTATTCTTTCATGGTTCTTTTCAATATACATCATATTATTCATTTAAAGAAGTTTGTACGTTTTTTGTCTTTCTGCAATGTATCTTTCTGTGCTGCTTAGCTGAGCCCGAGATTTTGCTAAAAGGTTGAAGTAAAGCTATAAAGAGGGTAGATTATTTTCTACGTTTTTACACCTGATATGATACGGTGTTTTAACCCCGAGTTATGAATTACTAACCCATCTGGCGCAGGCCTCTGGCCTCATGCCAATGCGTTACTTGTTTTAATCTTTAAGCAATTTTTTTTGCCCTTGTTGGTATGCTGCAAAGGACAGTATGCCTTGCAATAGGAAAACCAACTGTAGTTCATGAAGCAAAAGGGGGGAGGAATGAACTGTATAAAAT